>CACXDY010000293.1 GCA_902766505.1 uncultured Prevotellaceae bacterium | reverse complement strand
CGTTGATGCTCATTTTCGGATTGCCACCCTCCAACATCACTTTGGAAGCGCTATAGCGGTGGGGCGTATAGCCGAGTTCCAACTGTGCCATGAAATACTTGCTAAAGCGAGGAAACTGGAAATCGGCGCCTGCAATAAATGTTGGCGCTATTCCGCTGTATGAGTTTCCTGTGTAGTAAATTTCATATACGTCACCATTTCTCACAGCCTCGTATGAGGCGTAGTTGATGCCTGCTCCCACATAAAACTGTCGAGATACGGCGGCGGCTTTTTTCCTGTCATACTGGAAAATGACACAGTTGCCGGCATCCGTACAATATTGTTCGTCGTACTGCTTTACCAAATCCGTCAGGCCATCACTGGTCAGGTCCATCTTCCAAAGACGCTTGGCAATCGTGTTGTCTTCATGCATCAATGCATTGACCTCCTGTACTTTCTTACGCCTGTCCTGCAATTTCTCATTGTAGGTTCTCATGTCGCTATTCAACTTGTCATTACGGATGATGACCTCCTTGCCATCGCCATCCACAAAGCCGAAATAATTGTTGTCATCATAGAAATAACGGTAAAGGCTCACGCCGCCTTGTAGGAGAAACTCGGCAAAGAGTCGCTCTGGCTTTTCACCGCCACTGAACAATCGGCTGACATAATAGATGCCGTCGTCTGCCAGGCGATACCCTTTTATGTCGTTCGGCGACAGTGACTTATACTCTTCCTCCCCTTTTTTCTGGAAGAGACAGGCCTTGACGTTTTGTGCATCCGTAAGGTAGTCGATAGTACCGTCAATGGTGTCGTTCTCATTGGTAATGATGTATCCCTTTTGCGGATTTACCTGCGCAACCAGTTGTATGGGCATCGTTGCCAACAACAGCAGAAGGAAAACAATTCCTTTTTTCATATCCCTAAATTCCACCATGCTTTAGTTAGACCTTTCATCCATGACAGGGCAAAGATAATAATAAAATATGAAATACGAACCCCTTTCGGTGGATTATTTCGAGAGGGCAAAAGACCTGTTGATGGCAAATCAGCAGCCAGAATGCAACGTTACCGATTTTAGGAATATATGGATTCAGTAGAAGATAGATTCGAAAAACCTTTGTCCTTTTGTTGTCAGGGCGGATTTTTTTCGATAATTTTGTAGGAGAATGTGAAAAGGAAGCCCAATAAACGTTGGGGATTTGCATCAATATGTTTTCTAAACAGCAAAAATGATTGAGGGAGGAATTCGAATGACACTAAGGCAACTCTTACAATCCGTCAACCCAAACTGCTTTCAGGACAATGCTTTGTTTCGGCAACTGAAGGAAGTCAAGCCGGAATTCGGTGCAAACATTCGCATCAAGGTGCAAAAGAATGGCGACACTTTATGCGTGACAAATTGCCATGTCGGTTCACTCGGCGACATCGTGGCCAGTCCCATTGATGTGGTCGGGGAGTTGCATCTGACCGATGATGAACTGTTGAAGGCCATACTTGACGAAATGAGCCATGAAGGCTTCACAGATGCTGACTCCGATGCGTTTTGGGACGACATGACGGACTTGCAAAAAGCAAAGATTGTCAGGTAAATAGTAGAGTTTAGCCCAAAAAGATTCATCAATCGGAAAAAGAGAACGTGTTCTTTAGTAGTTCTCTATGATTTCGCGGGCTTTTTCCTTTCTTTTGGCTTTGGAACTTTTCTTGTTGACCAGTTTACCGATGGCTTTTCCAACGAGGCCAAGGAGGTTGCCGCCATTGGCGGGGTCATTGGCGAGCAATTGCGCATCGGTCTTGCTGAGCACCACCATTTTGTTCATGCGTTCTGCAAGTCCATCGTCCTTTCCCCTTCCGAAGACCACTACTTCGTGCATACCCATGTATTTGGACACGAGAAACACCGTGTCGCGCACCTCGTCGAGATTGAGCATCCGGCTCTCATAATTGAGATGCGAGAAAATGAGACTCTGGCAGGTGTCGGGCACGGAAAAATAGCCCAAAGAGTCAGAGACCTCCACACCTGCACTGCTGCGCACACTCACGCTGCTGATGGGGTCGAGTGTCTCGACGTCGCACACCACCAACCGCCGCTGTGCTGCCACGGAGAGGGAGAAAAGCATCAAACAAATGAGAAGGATGAATCGATTCATTAAGGACAAAAGTAGACGTTTTTCCAGGGCATGCCAAACTTTTTTACCCAAATTAGAATCAATTAGTACATCTTTACATAATCATTGGTCGGAAGATGGGGTATGGTGATTGGCTATATATACCCCAATGAGGATGAGAGCACTCCCGGCATAGGCCATCAAGGTCATAGGCTCGTGAAGAAATAATGCACTGGCCAGCACTGTGGTGATGGGATTCAGATAGATGTAGTTGCTGGTGGAAATGGCACCTAATTCCTTGACAGCAGCATTCCACCAAAGAAAGCAGAGGAAGGAGGCCACGATGGAAAGGAACAACAGATTGAGGTATACGGTTGGTTGCAGCAGTCCTTCAAGGGGGAAATGCCATGGCTTGAGAAGAAATAAGGGCAGGACGGTCACTATGCCATAGAAGAATACTTTCCGGGTGACAAAAGCGGCGCTGTAACGGGAGGACACTTTCTTAATGACCAAACTATAAACAGCCCAACTGAAAGCCGCTGCTAAAGCCAACATGTCGCCCAATGGATTCAGTTGAAGAACGAAATGGCCATTGTAAATGACCATGCCGACTCCAGCCAATGCCGTGGCCGAACCCAGCACCAGCGGAAGTGTTGCCTTCATCCCTTTGACAAAAAAGATGGCCAGGAGAATCGTGAGGAGTGGGGCAGTGCAGACGATGAAGGCCACGTTGTTGACATAGGATAAGCCTATCGCTGTATTTTCAGCAACGAAATACGCCGTGCCGCCAAGGAGACCAAGGAGCAGGAAAATACCCTCATCTCCCCACGACTGGGAGAAAACCTTCCGTGGGGAGATGGTCCAGATACAGAGATAAGCCACGATGAAGCGGAGTAGGAATATCTCCATCGGCTGCAAACCATGTTGCAACAGCACTTTTGTGTTGACAAATGTCACTCCCCATATCGCTATGGTGATGACTGCCAGTAGATGATATCCTATATGCTTCATTTTTAGGTAGACAGTTTTTTGGCTGTCTGTTTTTGTTTGGGGCGGTTATTGTGGATTTGAAGGGTTTTCCACCTTTATGTCTGATACAGACAAGGTGCCGCTGTCATCCTTTTCTATGGTGCCGGTGAGGGTAGGCATGTCCTCGTAGTGGAGCACCAGGCCGGTGACGAATTTCACGCCGGGGATGACGCAGACGCGTGGTTGTCCGTTGCTGAAGTCATAAGTGATGTTCTCGCCAATCCAAATGGCATTGTCGTCCAATCCGCCCATATCGGTGACGGTGTTCGTAACAGTGGTGACCGGTTGACGGTCGATATACAGTGTGATGTCCTCGCCCTCGGTGGTATACTGCAGCAGATGGCAGAAAGATGACTGGACGTCGTATGGGTCGATGGTAGTGACAATAGCGGCACTGTCTTGGGTAAAACGGAATTTGTAAAGCCGTTCCACCTGTATGTTGGTTCCTTCCATCGCACTGGTCGACAGCCAGAGTTCATCGTTGGCCTTGTCATAGAATGCTTTTGGCTGACGTGTGTTGCGGATGTTGGGGAACGTGGTGGATACCGCATTCTTCACAACCACGATGCCGAAGCCTTCTGTTGACTGTTGGCCGGCCTCGCCGATGCCAGAAACGCTGACATTGTTCGCCGTGTCGCTGAAGAGTTCAAACTCATGGTATTTGAGGGCATTGGCCATAGCCTTTTTCACATGATCGGGCAACGTGTCCTCAGCAAGGGGTTCCTCTATTGTTCCATTGGGGGATTTCAACTCAACCTCTTTTTTGCAAGAACTGAACGTTGCAATAGTGAGGCAAAGCGCCAAAAGGCACCAGATGGGATAATGCATTTGTTTCATACTAATTTAGTTTGTTATCTGTATTTAGGGCGGCAAAGTTAGCAATTACAAATGAAAAATACGCCGCTAACGGGGCAAAAATACATTTGTATTTGACTCTTTTGGGGACTGCCCGAAATGCCTGTGCTTGTTTGTCATTAACTTAAGTGCGAAGCCATAGGAAAGGGCGTCCCTTGATGAGACGCCCCAAAGCCCTCTGTCGGATAGATATGGCATTAACTTAAAAGAGGGCAATGTTCTTGCCTATAGCAGAGGGGTGAAAAACTGCGCAAAAATATTTATTTTTTTTGGGGGCGCAAAAATATCTTTAATAAAAAAAAGAAAATTCAACTACTTGGAAACAATTATCGTAGTGTAATGCTTCATGTACTCTTAAACAAGATGGATTCCCTCTTCATCCATGCTGATGACACGGCGCTTGTATAAGTCGCCTAAGGCTCGTTTGAAGGTCTTCTTACTTACTCCAAACACCTCCCGGATGGTTTCCGGAGACGTCCCGTCGCCATAAGGGCAAGACCCGCCGTGGGCGATGAGATAGTCGGTG
>CACXDY010000292.1 GCA_902766505.1 uncultured Prevotellaceae bacterium | reverse complement strand
TGACCGACGTGAGTTGGACCCGTCATGCTCTCGACTCCGTCATCATCACCAAATCAACCGTCAACTATGACACGACAGGCGGCCATATCAAGGTATATTTCAAGTCTGATATTTAGCCTTCTCCTCGTACTACCCATACAGGCTCAGCACAAGAAAGTCGAAAAGGAAGAAGCCCCCGATAGTGTCGCTTTTTTCAATGGCATTGCCGTGGGTGTTGATTTAGCAGGTATCGCTCAAGGTCTCTTGAGCGATTACGGCCAGTACGAGGCAGCTTTGCGAATCAATCTCCGCGACCGTTATTTCCCGGTCCTTGAGTTGGGTATCGGTCACGCTTCGCATGATGATATCGTGACACAGCTGTCCTACGAGACCAAGGCGCCATATGGACGTATAGGCGTGGATTACAATCTGATGAAGGACAAGCACGACATCTACCGCATCTATGGTGGCATCCGCTACGCCTTTACCTCATTCAAGTTCGACGTAGCCCATCCTGGCCTCAAAGATCCTTTTTGGGGAGGTGTATCACCCTATGGTGCAGAAGGAGTCAGTAGTTATTATCATTGGGCTGAGATATCCGGAGGTATCGATGCGAAGATATGGGGTCCTATCCGTTTAGGGTGGAGTGTGAGGTACCGCAAGCGTATCGCCCATGACCCCAGTTATGTGGGTAACGTTTGGTACGTACCGGGATTTGGCAAGACCGGCAGTACCCGTATAGGATACAACTTTATGTTAACCATTGAGATATAATTCAAACAACCATGAAAAATCGGCGTAATTTAATCTGGCAGTTGCCTTTCCTGGCCTTACTTATTGTAGGTACAGTACTGATTATCATGCAACAGCACAACATGCCCTACGTCCATAATGAAGGCAAGATTTTCGGTACGACCTATCATATCACTTATCAGAGTAACCAGGATTTGCAACCTGAAATAGAAAAGGCACTGAAAGATGTCGACAATTCCCTTTCCCCTTTCAACAAGACTTCCATCATCACTAAAGTGAATGAAAACACACCCGTGACCGTCAACAAGATGTTCATCGATGTATTCCGCTTGGCAGAGAAAATCTCGAAAGAGACAGACGGCGCCTTCGACATCACAGTGGCTCCCCTGGTCAACGCGTGGGGGTTTGGTTTCGAAGAGGGAAATGACCCGGACAAAAATACCATTGACAGTCTTTTGACATTGGTAGGCTTCGACAAGGTGAGTCTCACCACCACCGGAGAGGTGAAGAAACGCGACCCACGTATAAAGCTCGACTGCAGTGCCATTGCCAAAGGGTATGGTTGCGATGTGGTAGCCTCCGTTCTCCAACAGCACGATGTAACCAACTACATGGTAGAGATTGGTGGTGAAGTAGTTACCAAAGGAATCAACGAGAACCGTGTGCCTTGGCGTATCGGTGTAAACAAGCCTACCGATGACCCCATGCAAGAATCACAAGAACTGGTAACGGTGCTCAACGTGACCGACAAGTCGATGGCCACCAGTGGGAATTACCGTAATTTCTACTACAAGGAAGGCAAGAAATATGCACATACGATAGACCCCAAAAGCGGCACTCCAGTACAGCATAGTCTGCTATCGGCCACTGTTTTGGCCAGGAATTGTGCCACCGCAGATGCCTATGCCACATCCTTCATGGTGATGGGAATGGAGAAAGCCAAACAGGTGTTGGAAAAGCATCCTGAATTGATGGCCTACTTTATTTATTCTGGTGCTGATGGCAGTTATCAAGTGTGGTATTCTCCCTCATTACGCGACAAAATTCTCGATGATTGATGGAGCGCGATTTTCCGAGGATGTATGACACAATCCAACGCCTACCCCTATTTTTGGGCATTGGCGTGGAAGACATATCCGACATTTTGGGGCACACCAAGTTTGACTTCCGCAGTTATCAGGCTGGTCATCAAGTCATCGCTGAAGGAGAAGTCTGTTCAGGTCTTGTGTTTTTAATCGGAGGACAACTGCACTCATCGGTCAGTTCCGATGACCATAGCTATCAGGTAGAAGAGGTGCTCCACTCTCCCACTCTCCTGCAACCCGAACGACTATTCGGCCTCACCCAGCGGTACACCCACACCTACACAGCAGACGTAAAATGCGACCTGATGATGATCAGCAAGGATGAAATCTTGAGATTGTCAGACACCTACCCCATTTTCCGGACAAACTTATTGAACATCATCACCACTCAGGCTCAGCGGTTGTGGCATCGTCCCTGGCGCAGGCAGCCGTTTGAAATCCGCCAGAAAATATTGAGGTTTTTCAGCGACCATTGCGATAAGCCTGCAGGCGCCAAGACTTTTATCATCAAAATGCAAACCCTTTCCACCATCATTGGAGAAAGTCGTCTTCGTGTCTCGCAAGAGTTGCATGCCATGGAATCCGAAGGTCTCATCCATCTCACCAGGGAGAGAATTACCATCCCGGCCATGGAGCAGTTGTTCTCCACCAATCCTTAACAAGTCTTAACCGTCAGCACTTACACGTTAAATTTAGGAAATTCATAAAGTGCAATCCAACGGAAAACAAAACAATTGTAAAATTTTTGGTCATTCGTCCGTTTTTGCGTATTTTTGTAGCATAATTGATTTATAGAGATGAGCGAAATAGATACAAGCACAGAAAAAAGAGAGAATCCGTTTTTCCAACCTTTCGGAACACTTCACGACACCTACCCATTCGACCGTATCCGCCTTGAGGATTTCGAAGAGGCCTTCATGGAAGGCATCCGCCGTGACAAGGAACAGATAGAGAAGACCATCAACAACCCCGAAAAGCCTACTTTTGACAACACGATCATCAACATAGATGATGACCCATTCTATTATGGCTTGCTTGACCGGGTATCCACTGTGTTTTACAACCTTCTTGGTGCAGAGACCTCCGATGAAATGGATGCCTTGGCCCAAAAGCTGGAACCAATTCTCAGTCAGCATGCCAATGATGTGTTGTTGAACGAAAAACTTTTTGAGCGCATCAAATATGTGCATCATCACCACCGCAAGCTTACACCAGAAGAAAAACGTTTACTGGACAACGCTTACGAGGGGTTTACCCGCAATGGTGCCTTGTTGAACGAAGATGACAAAGCCCGTCTTCGCTCCCTCAATGAAGAAAGCAGCATGCTCTCCCTGCAATTCTCCCAAAACTTGCGCAAGGAGCGCCATGCCTTTGTGCTTCATCTCACCGACCCCAATGATTTGGACGGTCTGCCTGAGCGAGTCAAAGAAACTGCCGCCCAGGAAGCCAAGGACAGGAATCTTGAAGGTTGGGCATTCACCCTGGATGCGCCCAGCTATGGACCTTTCATGAAATATTCCACCCGCCGGGAGCTCCGCAAGCAGCTATATATGGCCAGCAACTCATTAGGAACCCATCCCAACTCGGAGAACAATGTGGAAATCTGCCGCCGCATCGTCAACCTCAAGAGAGAGCGGGCACAATTGTTGGGCTTCAAATGCTTTGCCGACTTTGTCATGAAATGGCGTATGGCAAGCAGCACCAAGAATGTCTATCATCTGTTCGACCAGCTTCTGGAAGCCTATAAACCAGCAGCAGAAAGAGAACGCCGCGAAGTGGAGAAGATGGCACGTAAGACAGAAGGACGCCAGTTCAAACTGGAGCCATGGGATTTTGGGCATTACTCCTACCTGCTTCAAATGGAGAAATACGATATCGACTCCGAGATGCTGCGTCCCTATTTCGAATTATCAAAAGTCATTGAGGGCGTATTTGGACTTGCCAACCGTCTATATGGCATCACCTTCAAGGAAAATCCGGACATCACCGTCTACCATCCTGACGTTAAAGCTTATGAGGTGTTCGACAAAGATGGCAGTTATCTGGCTGTCTTTTATGCCGATTTCCATCCGAGAAAAGGCAAGCAGGGAGGTGCATGGATGACCTCATACCATAGCCAATACATCAATAGGAAAGGAGAGAATATCCGTCCGCACGTCAGCGTCGTTATGAACTTCACCAAACCCACGGAAAGTTCTCCCTCGCTGCTCAGTTTAGGAGAAGTGGAGACCTTCCTGCACGAATTCGGCCATTCACTGCATGGAATGTTCGCCAACACACGGTTTGCCAGCATGTCGGGAACGAATGTATGGTGGGATTTCGTCGAGCTGCCCTCCCAATTCATGGAGAACTACGCTATAGAGAAAGACTTTCTCCGCATGTTTGCCTATCATTACCAAACCGGCGAGCCATTGCCCGATGAACTTATCGAAAAGATTGTCAAGAGCCGCAACTTCCAGGCTGCCTATGGATGCATCCGGCAAGTCAGTTTCGGACTGCTCGATATGGCATATTATACCCTTCGTGATGAGTTAAAGGAAGACATTATAGAATTTGAACAGAAAGCATGGCAACGCGCACAAATCTTCCCAACCGTGCCCGGAACCTGCTTGACGACCCAATTCTCCCATATCATGGCAGGCGGTTATTCGGCAGGATATTACAGCTATAAATGGGCAGAGGTTCTTGAAGCTGATGCTTTCAGCGTGTTCAAGAAAAATGGAATATTCGACCGTGCCACAGCTCAGCGTTTCCGCGATGAAATATTGTCGCGTGGAGGAACCGAACATCCCATGACCCTTTACAAACGTTTCCGCGGTTGCGAGCCCACCATAGACGCTTTGATTCGTCGTAACGGTATCCGTCGGCCCAGGAATAGCAAGAATACGAAAAAATGAGTCAGAGAGACAAACAGCATTTGCTCGACATCCGTTATCTGCGCATGGCAAGGATATGGGCGGAGAACAGCTATTGCCAGCGCCGCAAGGTTGGCGCTTTGGTTGTCAAGGATAAAATGATTATCAGCGATGGCTATAATGGAACGCCCAGTGGGTTTGAGAACATCTGCGAAGACGAAACCAACGTGACCAAGCCCTATGTGCTCCATGCAGAGGCCAATGCCATCACGAAGTTGGCCCGCAGCAGCAACAACAGCGATGGTTCGACATTGTATGTGACTGCCTCTCCCTGCTTAGAATGTGCAAAACTGATCATCCAGTCTGGCATCCGGCGTGTTGTATACGGTGAGGAGTACAGACTCGCCGACGGAATCGACCTGCTTCGCCGTGCCAATATAGAAGTAAAATATATTAATCCAGATGAACATGAATCTGAATAAGACGAATCGTTTTATGCCACTCATGTTGGCTGTATGTGTGGTTCTCGGTATTATCATCGGATCATTCTACACCAATCATTTCTCCGGCAACCGTCTCAACATCATCAATTCAGGCAGCAACCGCTTGAACAACCTTCTGCATATCATCGACGACCAATATGTGGACAGTGTAAACATGAATGATTTGGTAGAGAAAGCTATACCAGAGATTCTTGGCGAATTGGACCCCCATTCTGTTTACATCAGTGCGAAGGACGTTCAGTCTGCCAATGATGACCTGCGGGGTTCTTTCTCTGGAGTAGGCATAGAATTTGTCATCCGCAAGGATACCATCCACATCCAAAATGTCATTCAGGGAGGTCCTGCCGAAGAAGCCGGTTTGATGGCCGGAGACAAAATCGTGACAGTGGACGATGAACCTTTCGTGGGCGAGAAAGTCACCAACGAGGAAGCCATGCGTCGTCTGAAGGGCCGCCGCGGCACCAAAGTCAAGATAGGTGTTGTTAGATACCATCAGAAAGGAGTTAAGACCTTTACAGTCACCCGTGATGATATTACCACTCACAGTGTGAGCACGGCCTATATGCTGGACAAGACCACCGGCTATATCCGTATCAAGAATTTCGGAGAGAACACCTATGGTGAGGTTCTCTCTGCCCTGGCATTGCTCGCTCAAAATGATTTCAAGAATCTGGTTATCGATTTACGCGACAATGTAGGAGGTTATATGGCATCCGCTATTCAGATAGTAGATGAATTCTTGCCCCGCGGCCGGACCATAGTTTATACAGAAGGCCGCAAACAGCCCCGCGAGGTATTCCCAAGCACAGGTAGAGGAAGCTATCAGGACATCCCTTTGATAGTCCTTATCAATGAGGCATCAGCCTCCGCCTCCGAGATATTTGCGGGAGCCATACAGGACAACGACCGTGGCACGGTAATTGGCCGACGCTCGTTCGGAAAGGGACTGGTGCAGAAGCCTATAGAATTCTCTGACGGTAGTGTCATCCGACTGACCATTGCCCGCTATTACACCCCATCAGGGAGGTGCATCCAAAAGCCATACACCACGGGCAATGACAAAGACTATGAGGAAGACCTGTTGACCCGTTATGAGCATGGAGAGTATTTCTCGGAAGACAGCATTAAGCATACCGGCCCCGCATACACCACCCGTATTGGCCGTAAGGTATATGGAGGTGGCGGCATCACCCCTGACATCTTCGTTGCAGAAGACACAACAGGTATCACTTCTTATTACAAGGAGGCGGCTATGAGTGGTTTGATTATCCAGTTTGCCTTTGAGTATACGGATGATAACCGCGACAAGATGAAAGGAATGAAGAGCATGTCGGAACTCCTTTCCTGGCTCAAGCGACAGAACCTGTTGGAACAATTTGCCTCCTATGCAGAGAAGAATGGTTTACAACGCCGCAATCTGATGCTCCAGAAATCTCGCAGTCTATTTGAGAAATATCTTTACAGCCGTATTATCTACAACATGCAGGATGAAGCCTCCTGGATGGAATATCTCAATTCAGATGATCCTGCTATAAGAAAAGCCCTCCAAGTGTTCAAGGAGGATGCCGCCTTTCCCTCAACAGACAAAAAATAATCAGTAGATTCTGATGTCGTAGATAAGACGTGCTCCGACATAAGCATTCAATTTCTCAGTCAGCTGGGTTCTCATCATTGAGAGCTCAGCTTTCAGAGCTGCATTGTTGATTTTCACCATCAATGTCTGGTTGGAAATGAAGATATTGCCTGTATATTTCGCCACATTCTCACCGACCACCTCGGGCCATGATGCAATAAGACGGCGCTGGAGCAGAGGCGTTTCCAATCCGTTTGCACGAAGAAACTGCAATAGCAGACCATCAAGAGGTTTTACGTCACGTCTGAACATAAGGTTTACTGTTTAAGAATGATATCTCCATTTTCCACAGAAAAGATTCTGTAGTCGAAAGAGGAATTTTGCAAAATACTGTCAAGATGGTCTCTGTTGGTATCGGTGATAAAGATTTGTCCGAAATCATCACCCGCTACGATACCTACAATTTTTTCAACACGTCGGGCATCCAACTTGTCGAAGATGTCATCCAGGAGAAGCAACGGAATCGTACGGCTGTTCGTCCGTTTCAAGAATCCAAACTGAGCCAGTTTCAAGGCTATAGCGAAAGACTTGCTCTGTCCCTGGCTCCCTTCCCTCTTCATGGGATATCCGCCCAGTTTCAACTCCAAATCATCACGGTGAATGCCATGCAGAGAGAATCCCATAATTCTGTCCTTTGCCCTGTCGCGTTGTATAACCTCCAACAATGGTCCCCGCTGACAATGAGAAACATAGTCTATGGAAACCTCTTCGGCCGAGTCGCCTATCCTTTTGTAAATGTCCTGAAAGACGGGTATGAACTCCTTGACAAACTGATTTCTTGAAGCATAAACTATCTCTCCCTCCTCAGCCATTTGCCGCTCCCAAATATCCAACAGCGTCTCATCAGGCTCCTCCTCCATTTTCAACAGTGCGTTCCTTTGTTGAAGAGCTTTGTTGTAGTTGGTCAATGCTGTCAGATATGTGCTGTCATACTGTGAGATGACCATGTCCATCAGTCGCCGTCTTTCCTCACTTCCTCCTTCGATGATGGACGAATCTGCTGGTGAAACCATCACAACAGGAATCAATCCAATATGCTGGGACAGTCTTTTATATTCTTTTTTGTTTCTTTTCAAGTGCTTTTTCTGGCCGCGTTTCATTCCACAATAGATATCCTCCATATCTCCATTCTCATTTTTGAAATGCCCCTCAAGCATGAAGAAATCCTGATCATGGCAGATATTCTGAGAATCAATGGAAGAATAGGCACTTTTGCATAAGGCCAAAAAAAAGATGGCATCCAGAAAATTGGTCTTCCCCATGCCGTTGTGCCCCAAGAGACAATTCATCTTGGGCGACAGACTTACATTCGCACTCCGGATGTTTTTAAAATTGACTATAGATATATCGGTGAGTATCATATGAAAAGCGGTAATCGCTCGCTATTTTTTGCAAAGTTACTCCTTTTGCCAATGAAAAACGAAAAAAGTATGCAATAAATTTCAGCATATGAGATAAAATGAGTAATTTTGCGTCGCAAAAAAATATGCCTATAATTTGACTTTTCCAACCAAGGGTCAGTATGGCATGAATTAATAACAGAACAACTAAAAAAATCAATAATAATGGCAAAGAAAAACCAACCCAAAGCCAATCAGGAACTGATTGAGACACTCAACAAGTCAGAAGCATTTCTGACCAAGTACAAGAAACCCATCATTGTCTGCCTTGTAGCTATCGTTGCACTGATCGTAGCTATCATCGCCTGGAACAGCTATTCTTCCTCACGCAATGAGAAAGCGAGCACAGCCCTTGCCCGTTGTCAGGATCTTTTCATGGAACAAGATTTTGACAAAGCATTGAAGGGTGACAGTCTTGGCACTCCAGGTTTGATTCAGATCGCCAACGAGTTTGGCAGCACCAAGGCAGGAAACTTGGCCAAGCTTTATGCAGGATTGTCCTATGCCAAGTTGGACAAATGGGAAGAGGCCATCAAGTATCTGGATGAATTCAAGACCAAAGACGACATGATGGTAAGTCCTCTCGCAGTGATGGCAATGGGTGATGCCTATGCCAACGTAAAACAGCTTGACAAAGCTCTTGACGCTTTCCAGAAAGCTGCCAAGATGGCCGACAGTGCTGCTGAGACCGGTTACAACAACTCCATCTCCCCTGTTGCCCTCAAAAAAGCTGCTTTGATATTGATGGAGCAGAAGAAGAATGACGAGGCCCTCAATCTCTTCCAGACCATCAAGGACAAGTATCTTGGCTCTCCCTTACAGCAAGATATTGACAAGTATATCGAATTTCTCACGAAATAACCGATATGGCTACAGCACTCCGTAATCTCTCAGAAGTCAACTCTTCCAAGATTCCCGATGCCAGCAATATGTGTTTCGGCATTGTGGTATCAGAATGGAACAGCGAAATCACCAATGCTTTGTTGGAAGGAGCCGTCAGTACGCTTGAATCCCATGGAGCCATTCCGGAGAACATACATGTCAAGACGGTACCAGGCAGCTTTGAGCTGGTTTACGGTGCTCATCAAATGGCCTTGAAGGATGTCTATGATGCCATCATCATATTGGGCAGTGTCATCAGAGGTGAGACACCCCATTTCGATTACATCTGCCAGGGTGTGACCTATGGCATCGCCCGTTTGAACTCCATCAGCGAGATACCAGTCATCTATGGTCTATTGACCACAGACACCTTAGAGCAAGCTCAAGATCGTGCTGGAGGCAAATATGGCAATAAAGGCAGCGAATGTGCTGTAGTAGCCATCAAAATGGCAAAATTCTAAGAAACATTGAGTTATGATATAGTATAGGGACAATCCGTTGGGTTGTCCCTATTTTATTGATGTGAATATCCTATCTGTATCGTGAAAACCACCTGTTGGCATACTTCCAACCCATACAAAAAAAGAAGAGCGTCTTTCGGGAATCTACCTACTAAAAACTCTTCTTTAAACAGATTCGCCATCAATTTGATGGACGGGAGATGTATCCTGTTCTTCCTTATATCTCAACTATGGGCAGAGCTAAAGGGCAAGCCGAAGTCCTAGGTTGTTGTTCCGGTTTCCAGGCGAGTTGTTGTTCCGGTTAGAGACGCGACAGTTCCTGGCATTGTTGTTCCAGCTGCCACCACGGTTGACGCGGTTAGAGCCCTTACGGATACATTCCCTTCTTTTGGCTGGCATACTTCAAAAAACTGCTGGTATTAGCCTTTTTGACAAATGCCATCAAGCATTGCGCTCTCATGGAATACTCCTCTTGCGAGATGACTTCCTCTTCCAACATATTTGTCAACTTTTTCATCTTATGGAAAAAGCGGTGTCTGCTTCTCTGACAGAGCCTTAATTGATAAGGATAGACAATATAACCTAAAAAAGGCACCCCATGGCATGTTTTGTTGATTATCGGCGGATGAAGGTCGAGTTGAAGTTCACTTTTCAAAAACAGCATGTATTCTTTAATCTGCCTTGACAATTCATGTCGGTTGTCAGAAAACATCAAAACATCGTCCATATATCTGACCATTGCTCCACATCCAATTCTCTCTTTGGCATAATGGTCGGCCACCGCGAGATAGTGATTTGCAAAATACTGGCTTGTCAGGTTGCCAATAGGCACCCCCCTGTCTTTGTCCACCTCATATCCGTTAATCAATTGAGAGAAATAGCTGAGCAGCAACGGATCTTTGAACAATCTGCAAAGCTGCCGTTTCAGCACATCATGGTGTATGGAATCGAAATATTTGCAAACATCAAGCTTTACAAACCACCTATATTTTCCAGCATATTTCTTTGCTTTTGTCAGTGCTGCATAAGTACCCTTGCCTATGCGACTCGCAAAGCTATTTTCTGTCTGATATGCCTCGAAAACAGGATGGCAGATCCTCATCATCGCATGAAACGCCACTCTTTCGGGAAAGCATGCTGCACAAATGATTCTTTTTTTCGGGTCGAAAATAGTGAAGAAATGGTACTTTCCGAACAGGAATGTACCATCAAGCAGTTCTTCACGCATACATTTGATATTGCTATCCAACCGAATACGAAAATCCCTTACTGCCTTGCGCGTTCCTTTTCCCTTTGCAGCTCGCAAAAAAGCCTCCTGCAAGTTCTCAATCGATGCTATCTCCTGCATCAGGTTCCCCACTCTTTTCATCATTCTGGCCAGGAAAGAAATAACTGGCGTAATCTCTCAACTTAGATGGAGTCACACCTTTCAAGTTAGCAGCTGTCTCTTCACTCAGGTTTGTCACACTTGCAAGCACTGCCAGTTCGGCATCCGTGAACACCATATATGCAGGTAAAGATTTTTGCTGTGCCAGCTCACGTCTAATCTTCTTGAAAGACTCAAATCTCTGCAATTCAGTATCACTCAATTCCTTGGTGTAATCTTTCCGATTACGGCGAATGGCCATTTGATTGTCTGATGAAGACTGTCCATCAACATATTCCACACAAACAGCCCAATAACCATTGGCTTCAGTACAGAAATGCCGTTCTACGTGCAGAATACGATGTCCGCGCAAGAAAGTGTTCAGTTCTTGCTCGGTGCTTTCCATATCAGCAAGGGGAATGAGGAAAAACTTAAATTGCATTTTGGCGTATAATGTACGCTAAATAAACGGATTGCCTTCAAGCGGCCTTTTTTATTTAGGCCGCTATTTCGGCAACCCGTTCATTTAGCTTTGATTTTTTTCTTGAAGGAAGAACTAAAGGGCAAGCCGAAGTCCTAGGTCGTAGTACCGGTCCCCAGGCGAGTGGCCGCCCGGTAAGAGACGCGACAGTACCTGGCATCGTCGAGCCAGCCGCCACCACGGTTGACGCGGTGAGAGCCCTGTGAAGCACCCTTGGGATTTGTCTGGGCGGAAGAAGAAGGATAGTCTCCATACCAATCACTGCACCACTCCCATACGTTCCCGCTCATGTCATAAAGCCCTAACTCGTTTGGAGACTTATTGCCGACGGGATGAGTACCATAGTCTGGACTGGACTCACCCTTGTCATATGCATTCTTATCATACCAAGCAACAGCATCGATAGAATTACCTCCACTATATTTCGTCTTTCTGCTCTTGTTGCCACCACGTGCGGCGAACTCCCACTCTGCCTCTGTGGGCAGGCGGAAATTCTTGCCTGTGAGTTGGTTGAGTTTCTTGATGAAAGTCTGACAGTCATCCCAACTGACCTGCTCCACCGGACGCTTCATCGAGCCGACTTTAGTTATCATGGCAGCATCCCATTCAGCACGTGTAGGAATGCGCACCGTTCCGGCCTTTTTCGCATTCAACCGCTTGGCATCGGCCACGAAGCTGTCGTAGCTGCCGCTTGAGGCATTAGTCTGCTTGGGGGCGAAATAAGATGGGTTGCTGCCCATCACTGCCTGCCACAACTCCTGAGTCACCTCGGTCTCACCGATGTAATAGTTAGAGAGCGTCACCTGATGAGCGGGCTTTTCAGAATCCCAAGCATCACTTCCCTGTTCCGAGGTGGCCCCCATGGTGAACGTGCCGCCCTGCACACGCACCATCTTGAAGCTTACCCCTTTCACGGAGATGGTGATGATGTTCTGCTGTGCAGCAACAAGCGATGGCACGGCCAACAGCCATACCATCGCCAATATCAGTTGTCTCGTTCGCATCAGCTGTACTTGTTATTTTTCTTCAGAGTCAACGTATAGCTCTTGCCGTCGCGATAGTCCACCTCATACTTGTCGCCCTTGATATAGAGGCACTTGATGTCGTTGACATGCCATGTAAGGATGACCACGCCGTTATCATCGGTCTTGAAGTCATGCTGACCGCCAATACCATGATAGGAAGCGGTGACAGTCACTCTGTCGGCAGGGTCTCCATTCCCATACTTGATGGTCACCTTGCACGAATACTCCTCTTTTTCGATGTTATCTACCTTGGAGAAGGAACTCATGGCGAATACCACCATCATCATTAGGCCTAACAAGCCTGAAATTTTCAATACATTTTTCATTTGATTAATAATTTAAAGTTTTTGAGTTTGAGAGTTTTTGAGTTTGTTTTTCATTGATGATGACAGAAGGCAGCCTTAAGGTGCTTTCCGACATCAATACCGCAAAAATAGTCATTTTTTCTGGAAGCACAAATGATTTAGGATTAATTTTTAACTATCGGTTTAAATTAGTCAGGACGCGGCGGAATACGTCAACAATCTCCAACTCTTTTGCTGTAAAAAAAAAACCGCCCCATGAGCATGGAGCGGTTTTTTATGATGATGGAAAAGATTAATCCTCGACGACGATGGGCTTGTACTTCGGAACCAGCATCTTCATGATTGTCCAACCAATCAGATAGGCGACAGCACAGAAGCAGAACACCATCATATAGGCAGCGGGTTTGCCTTCGAAACCGAAGAAAGTGAAAGCAGAGCCCTGTCCCTCTGCATAGGTAAAGAGATCACCAGAAATCTTGTTGATCAGCATCGAACCCAAACCTCCGGCCATGGCACCAATACCTGTGATGGTAGCAATGGTAGATTTCGGGAACATGTCACCAATGGTGGAGAAGATATTGGCCGACCAAGCCTGATGACCAGCACCAGCCAAACCGATAATAATGGCAGGCCACCATGCAGGGTCAATAGGACTTCCCTCCCACATAGCCAAAGGCTGGGCGAAGAGGGCGAACAAGGGGAAGAAGGCGAATATCAACATGGCCAACATACGTCCGGCATAAGGATTCATGCCTCGTTTCTCGACAAACAATTTGGGGAGATAGCCACCAAAGATAGAAACTACCGTAACTATGAAGTAAAGTGTGAAGATGAGCAACTGACCCATACCTGAACTTGACTTGTAGCCAAACTGATCGGAGAAGTAAGCTGGAGCCCAGAACAGATAGAACCACCACACACCATCGGTCATAAACTTACCAACGATAAATGACCAGGTCTGCTTGAAGGTAAAGCACTTTCCAAAGCTGATGGCAGGACCTTCATCGTTAGCCTCCTTAGGATCGCTCTCAGTTTCTGCATCCTGGTTGATATAAGTCAGCTCAGCTGCATTCACATGCTTGCTCTTGTTAGGCTTGTCATAGACGAACACCCAGAGAGCCATCCAGATGAAGCCCAGACCACCGATGATGATAAATGCCATCTCCCAACCAAAAGCCTCGGCCAACGGAGGAATGCTGATAGGAGCAGCAAGCGCACCCACAGAGGCACCCGCATTGAAGATAGAAGTAGCGAAAGCACGGTCTTTCTTGGGGAAATACTCCGCAGTCACCTTAATGGCTGCCGGGAAGTTTCCACTCTCACCAAGTGCCAGCACGGCACGACAGAAGAGGAAGAGATAAACGCTGACCGTAGCAATGCTCAAGGCAGTCATTGATCCAGCCTCCACAGCTCTAAGTGC
>CACXDY010000291.1 GCA_902766505.1 uncultured Prevotellaceae bacterium | reverse complement strand
TGACCATCCACGTTGAACGTGATGGGGACATAGAAGTCATGGCCCTCGACAAACGAGATGTTGCCATTAGCCTTGTAACCCTTGACGACATTCTTGCCGCTGAAAGCGGCGGGGATGACAGCATCTGCTGCAAAATAATAGATGGTATTCGGATTGGTATTGGGTGTGATGGTCATTCCCGTGATGTCCATGGCCGTGAAACTGGCGGCTACAGCTGAAGCCGACACCTCTATTGTGGAGGAGATGGGTCTGGCACTCAAAGCACCAAGGTTGTCCCACTCAGAATAGGCCTCCGTGACCACCAACCGCAAGCCAGACGCCCCAAAAGCCCCCACCTTATTTGCTGAGGCAACGCTTCCTTGATACAGGATAAACCAAACTTCCTCTCCATAGCTCCATCCCGGATATTCGACCGTGAAGGTACCTGTTTCACCGGCAGCCAACGAGATGGTGGTCTCCACAGAAGAAGGATAAGCATATACCTGACCATCTTTGATATACGCAAATAGTCTCGCATGCAGAATCAGTTTTCCCTGATACTCCTCCTCCGTCTCGTTTTTGAGTGTGAACCAAGCACTGGCAGTCGTGCCATACATCTTTCTTTCACTGAGATCAACATTATTCATACCATAAGCCAACACGGTGGGAAGAACCGTGGAGGTGGAGCTGTTATTGGTCTTAAAAGTGTAGTTGCACTTGTATAGAATTTCACCATAGGCATCCATGAACTCCATAGAAACAGCTTCGGTACTGGTATTGTCGAAGGTGAAATCAACATAGTCCTCCTCACCGACACCTACCACCAGCCGCTCATAACTGACACGTGTGCCATCCACATATAGATAGACAGAACTGCCGAAATCTTTCGTCCCGTCATTTCTCATGGTGAGTCTCAGCTGCTTGGCAGTGTTGCCACCGCCTATTTCCTCCATGCTGACAAAAGTCAACATGTCGGTACCTGCCTTTTTCACAGTGGTAAGAGTGGCTGTACCAGACTCTATGACCAAACTGATAGACCTAAATTCGTGGTCCAAATCCAACATCCATTCCTCTGTGCCTGTCACACGGTAGACGGGTTTAATGACGTAAGTACCATTAGCAAGATTTTCCCCTATGGACTTCAACAGAATTGATTTATATGTCCCTGTTGAACCAGAGGCTATGCTTTTCCCTGTTGCCACGTTCTGCAACTGCAACAGCTCGTCACCTTGATATAATGCGATGCCTAAATCGTATTTGGCTGTTTCCGACACGGTATAAGAATAATACACAGCAACATCCGAGAATGCATTACCGGAATACTCCAAACTGACCTCATCACTTTCTGCGAGTTTGAAATCATCCACCCTGACTCGCTGTATAATAGGGCATCCATCTTCAACGACACCGGGGCTGATGCCAATGAGAGCCGACTGATAGTAAGCATACCCGCTTTTCGATCCACCTGTTCCTTGTGCATAAGGATTGAGCGCCTGAAGTCTGAAATAGCCATCCGACATGCCATCCCATCCCCAGTTGATATGGAAGAGTCCGTAACCGTCGTAACCGTCACAGACGAAGGCATGGCCCGCCTCTTTCGACTGTCCGGAGTAAATCATGGGGCGTCCGTGAATCAGCTCTTCAAAAATTATTTTTTCCCATTCCTCTTTGGTAAAATTGTAACGGTCAAGAACCTTACAACTATTCTCATATCCAAAATGGTTGACAAGGGCAGATGCCGTATTATTAAGCGAGGCAGATGAAGCAGAGATACCATATTTTGTCTTCACGGCATGACCACAATAATACAACAGTTGGGAAACGGCGACAACACTGGCATCCGTTGCGGACTCATCACCCGAATAAGAAAGCTGTATATTGTTCCAATCAAAGGTGGTGGCAGGCAGTTCCTCCCATGTGCTGTAGGCCGGAATCGCCGTGGTAGCCGCCTGTGGCCATTTATGGTAATACATAACCTGCGCGAGAGCAGTAGCCACACAACCAGTGACAGCTTGTTTGCCTCCGGTTGTAAAGCACAGTTGGTTATAAGGCTCATTTTGTGACCATCGCGTCTCCACCAACGGGGAAACGACCTTTCTCATCTCCTGCGGAACTGTCTCTTCCTCATTGGCCTTGGCTGCCGGGCTGTTCTGACGGCCCCAGGCGATTTGACGGGCATAGCCATCCAACCATTCCTTCATGTTGGGAGGAATGTTGTTGGGGTCGAAAGAGCCTTTGTCGGCATAACCAAGCACGGCGGCTGTCATATCGTCGCCCGACATGACTACGTATCCCTCTTGGTTGCCCTTGTTGAACACGTAATAATAGGCATCCTGCTCCTGTTTGCCCTTGCCGAGGGTTGTCTGCCGGCCCTGGAAGGCCAGTGACAATCGGGACACCGGCGCATTCAGACGGACAGCCATGAACTTTCTGGCCTTTTGTTCAGCCATCTGCTTGTCAACGGGACTGCCGGATACGGCTGTAACCGTCAGAACCAGCAGAGAAAGGAGAATCAGCCGCTTATGCATTATCTAAAATCAAATGGTTACTTCGTTACTTCAACAATATCATATCCACCACACTGAAGACATCCGCCACACTGACATGGCTGTCATCGTTCATCTCCGCATTGGAGCGGATGAACTGCTCGGGCTTCAGGCCGAGCAGATAGTCGACCATCGTCATCACATCCGTAACGCCAACTATACCGTCGCCGTTGACATCACCACGGAGACCGCCAATACGAATCAG
>CACXDY010000290.1 GCA_902766505.1 uncultured Prevotellaceae bacterium | reverse complement strand
GGTATTCCATTCAAGGTAGGTAAAGTGGATGAAGGAGTTTACACACTTGACTCACACACATCTAATGGTGGAGATTCCCACTATCTGGCAGATTTTTGTTATATTGATGGTCCTGCCGCCAACTTTACTATTACTACGAACAGTAATGGTACATTCAGTATAGGTCTTGATAACGGTGAGAATGTTGTAACTTACCTGAAGGCAAAGACCAGCAACACAGAGGTTGACCTTGATGGAACCGATGCCAACGATGCATTCTCACAGTGGTACTTCATCAGCAAAGCCGATTGGATGGCTATGCTTGAGAATGCAACAGAGGAAAATCCTGTTGATGCCACCTTCTTGGTGAAGGACTTCAACTTCAGTCACAACAACCAAGACTGGAGTGCATGGGAGAATGAGAATATCACACTCGGTTTGGCCAATAATGAGTCCCCGTCAGCCTCTAACACATTCAACTGGAATGTGGAATCCTTTCACAAGGTCTTCTCCATGAATCAAACCATCGTGGTACCCAATGGCACATACCGCCTGACAGCTCAGGGATTCTATCGTCAGGATGGAAGTGACAACGAAAATCTACCATATTTCTATGCCAACGATGAAAAGCAGACATTCCCATTGAAGACTGGTTCAGAGAATAGTATGACAGCTGCAGCCCATTCCTTCCAGGATGGAGCATACACCATCGACCCAATTACTGTCGAGGTGACTGACCGTGTTTTGAAGATTGGTGCCTTGAACGAGGTGAATACATCATTATGGTGTATCTTTGATAACTTCGAGCTCGAAATGATTGGCATGAGCGACAAGCAGGATATCGAAGTAACTGTAGGTTCAACGGGTTATGCAACCATGTTCTATGAGAACTTGAATTTAGTGATTCCAAGTGACGTAAAGGCAAGTACTGCCACGATAGACGGAACTAAGGTGAAGTTGACAGAACTTGAGGGAACTGTTCCTGCTGCTACCGGTGTTGTCCTTAACGCTGAGCCGGGTACTTATCAGTTCGCCGTCAGCACTGACGAAGTTGCTTCTGCAGAGAATAATGTTTTGGTGGGAACCGACAAGGCTACAACTATAAAAGATTCTGGCTACAAGTATTATGTTCTGTCAGTTGTTGGTGGTGACGCTTCTACTATCGGCTTCTATTACGACAAGAACTATCCTGATGGCTCAGGAGTAGACAATGGTGCTCACAAGGCATACCTCGCAGTTGAGACCCCTGCTGCTGCAGGTATCACTTCATTCCTGTTGGAGACTGATGGTATCGACCAAATCACCTCTACTCTGAATGGTGCAGATAATGTTTATACGATTTCTGGCATAAAGGTTAACAACGACAAGCTGCCTAAGGGCATTTATATCGTTGACGGAAAGAAAGTTGTTGTAAAATAAAGTATAAAGCAATGAAGAAATACATCAAACCAGAATCTATGATATTGTCTGCAGAGATGCAGATATTGGCAGGAATGAGTCTTCATAATGAAGTCGGAGATGGTCAGTTAGCCAATTTCGGCAACATGGACATTGACGACTTGGCTGCCACCCCCAATGTTGATGTTTGGGGAAAAGACGATGACGAGTAGAGAAGTAAGCTACTTAACATAAAAGAAAAGCCGGTTGAAAATCTCAACCGGTTTTTCTTTTATATCTGAAATGAATTAAACGACTTCTATTCCCATTTTCTCACATAACTCCAGACTCATTTCCTTCAATTTGAATTTTTGAATCTTTCCAGAACCTGTCAAAGGGAATTCGTCGATGAAGAAAACATATTTAGGAGTCTTATAACGGGCTATCTTACCCTTGCAGAAATCCCGGACGTCCTCTGCTTCCATTTTTACACCCTCTTGAAGGATAATGAAAGCACCTACTTGTTCGCCATACTTTTTTGAAGGAACTGCGGCAACTTGAACGTCCTTTATTCCTGGCATATGGTATAAGAATTCCTCAATCTCACGAGGGTAAACATTTTCACCTCCTCGGATAATCATGTCCTTGATTCGGCCGGTGATGCGGTAAAAGCCATTTTCATCTTTTACCCCGAGGTCACCCGAATGGAGAAAACCATTTTTGTCTATTACCTCGGCTGTTGCTTGTGGGTTTTTATAATAGCCTTTCATCACATTGAATCCACGACAGCACATCTCACCTTGTACACCAACAGGACACTCTTCTCCAGTCTCTGGGTCTATTACCTTTACTTCCACAAACGGAAAATCGCGGCCTACTGTGGTACACCGTTGCTCAAAACTATCTTCAAGACGTGTTTGGGTCATTCCTGGAGAACTCTCCGTTAGGCCATAAACACTGGTGATAGTCATAAACATTTTCTCACTGACTTGTTTCATCAGTTCAATTGGACAAAGAGAACCAGCCATGATGCCTGTACGAAGAGAACTCATGTCAAACATGTCGAACATGGGATGGTTCAATTCTGCTATGAACATGGTTGGCACGCCATACAAAGCTGTGCAGCGTTCTTTATGGACGGAAGCCAAGACCACCAACGGATCGAATTTCTCGACCATGACTTGTGTGCATCCATGGGTCAAGCAATTCATGGTGGCCAGCACCACACCGAAACAGTGGAAAAGTGGTACGCAAACGCACAATTTATCATCCTGGGTGAATTTCATATTCTCCCCGGTGAAAAAGCCATCATTGGAGATGTTGTAGTGGGTCAGCATCACTCCTTTCGGGAACCCGGTAGTCCCAGAAGTATATTGCATGTTGACTACATCATGGCAACTGACATTCTTTTTGGCCTCTATCAATTGTTCATCATCAATGTTCTTGCCCAAAAGCAATAATTCCCCTGTGTTGTACATACCACGGTATTTCTCACGACCGATGAACACCACATTCTTCATATAGGGGAAACGTTTGCTATTCAGGTGACCGCGCTCACAAGCCCTCAATTCAGGAAGCATCTTATAAGTCATGTCAACATAGTCACACTCCCAAGTGCCATCTGTGATGCAGAGGGTATGCATGTCGGAATCCTTACAAAGAAACTCCAGCTCGCTTTGCTTGTAGTTGGTGTTTACCGTGACGAGTACAGCCCCGATTTTTGCTGTGGCATACAGGAATGTCAGCCAGTCGGGCACATTGGTCGCCCAAATCCCAACATTGCTGCCTTTTTTTACACCGATTGCCAGCAAACCTTTGGCCAGATTGTCAACACGCTCATTAAATACTTTCCAAGTGAAACGTAAATCACGGTCTGAATAGACAATGTATTCTTTGTCAGGCGTCTGTTCTGCCCAATATTCGAGCCAGCCGCCCAAAGTCCTTTCTGATAATTGCTGCATGGATCTAATTAAATGGGTATATAAACGACAGCAAGAATCTTGGCAGACATACCAGGAGCGCCGTGGACATGGTGCTCAACAATAGAATCATAGAAAATGCTGTCGCCTTCTTTTAAATGATAGGTCTCTTTTCCGTAAGCGATTTCCACTTCTCCATTCATCACATAGATAAATTCTTCGCCTTCATGGGCCGAGAGGGTGAATTGCTGGTCATCACATGGCTGAATGTCAATGATAAAAGGCTCCATGTGTCTTCCGGCTTTTTGTTTGGCGAGAGAATGGTATTCCATGTGTTTGCGGGCATTTACTGTCCCGTTGGAAAAGCTGATGCCGCTATTGCTCTCTTCAGCCCTGCAAATAGCAGGTCCTAAATCATCGTTGTCGTCCAGAAATGTTCCTAAACGGACACCAAGAGCACGTGCAATTTTGATAAGTGGTCCCAAGGAGGGAAGATACTCATCGTTTTCAATCGACATAATTTGTTCAACAGACAGACCGCTACGTTCGGATATTTCCTCAATAGTAATCTTTTGGGTTTCCCTAATACTTTTGATTTTGAGTCCTACTTTCGACATAAAAATGATAATTTCGTTTTTTTTCGAGGTGCAAAGTTACGAAAAAACAACATAAAGCCCATAAAAAATATGACTTTTTTATAAAGGTGGTTGCTTATCGAAATATTATTGTGTCACAGCTTGGTTTATTCTTACTGGTGGTCAAGAAACAAAATTAGGCGGTTGGTGACATTAACGGCACTTACACCCGAATCAAAATCAAGATTAAGAAGATTGATAGAGGGATAATGCTTGCGAATGGCTTTTTCCACCCCTTTTGCCACTATATGATTGGCAATGCAACCAAAAGGCTGAAGAGAAATAATGTCTTTTACACCGCATTCAGCCATTTCGCTGATTTCTCCAGGGAGAAGCCATCCCTCTCCAAACTGAGCTGCAGGTGATACTATTTTATATGCTTTGACAGACTCTTCCCGAATGTCAGAAAAAGGTATGAAATACCTATAATGTTGGGCTGCCTTATTGATCTGTTTGAAGCGGTGTCGGTATAGCCTATAGATAATCTTGACAAGCGTGCTTGCCGTTCTTTTCGAAGGCGACAAGCCAAGCCGTTTGTTCTGTAAGACATTGACAAGTTCTTGAAGGAAAAATGGGGTGATAAGTGGAGGAACTACCTCTATGCCTTTAGCTATTAACCCGTCAGTTATCTGTTGGTGGGCAAAATGGTTGAATTTCAAAAAGATTTCTCCTACAATCCCAACTTTTCTTGTCTTTTTGTCGGTTGTTATTTCATTAAATTCTTCTGCAGCAAAAACTATCAGCTGCAGCAATTCGTTGGCGTTATTTTGGCGAATGGCAGTGGCCGCCATGGCTAAGTATTTGTCGCGCAAGATAGCAGCCTTCCCTGCTTCTTTTTCCCTGACGACTGCGGAATAATAGTATTTTGCCATGGTATCGGCGTAGAATAATGCCGTTGCTACTGTATTGGCAATTTTCAGCCAGGGGATGTCAAATCCTTTTTGTTCGTTGGCACCGCCGGCTTGTGCAGAGACCCCCAATGTGATGAGTGGGATATTTTGAAATCCTGCATAAACCATCGCTCTTTTAATAACTCCAGCATAGTTGGTGGCACGACATTGGCCACCTGTCTGTGACATGGCCACAGCTATATCGTTTAAGTCGTAACGGTCTGATTTCAAAGCTTTGATGATGTCGCCCACAATCAAGGTAGCAGGGTAGCAGACCTCGTTGTTGGCATAACGAAGGCCAATTTCAGCGGATTCGGCATCGCTTGGCGGAAGAATTTCTATATCATAACCAGCGATAACTCCCATAGCAGGTAACAAAGGTGTAATATATTCTGAAATGTAGGGAGCGAGTATTTTCTTTCGTTTGTCCTGAGGGGTAAAGACGCGGGTGGTTTGGAATGTTGCGACATGAGGCGTGGTCGTTGACTCCGAGTTCAATTGAAGACTTTCAATAAGAGAGCGCACTCTCAGTTTCAGAGAGCCGTTATTGTTGACATCGTCTATCTTCAACAAAGTAAAAGACTTGCCGTATCGAGAAAGTAAGTCACGTATTTCATCTTGTATAAAGGCATCAGGTCCACAGCCAAAAGAAGTGGTTTCAACAAACTGCACATCTTTTCCTTCTTTTCCCACCCATTGAGCAGCTTTGATGATTCTGTTCATGTATGCCCATTGCCGCACAGTATTGGTTTCACCATCAGCTGCATGTGGCGTGTTACGAACGATATCTTCGCTGATTACATTTACACCCATGCTGGCTATTAATTCACTGAGGCGATGTTGTATGAGAGGGTCTGTGTGGTATGGCCTGCCAGCCAGAAGGATAGTCATTTGATGGCTGACCTTACTTTCCGCCAAGATTTCCTTTGCTTTTTGACTAACGGCGTTCTCGTATTCCAATTGGGCATCAAAGGCATTCTTAAATGCTTGTTTCGCTTTGGATTTCGAGATACCCAATTGGGCAAGGTAGGCGATTGTTTGCCGTTGTAGCAATTGAGTATCTCCGAAGTTGATGACTGGCGAGTCAACGGGTACTTGGGTGGTCATCGCGCTTCGGATGACATCAGAATAGCCGGAAACGATAGGACAGTTGTAACTATTGATGGCTGTCGTACATTCCTTTTTCTCATAGACAACATATGGCATCAGGATACGTTCAACACCGGCTTTGTTCAGTTCTGCAATATGGCTGTGAACAAGTTTTGCCGGAAAGCAGATGTTATCGCTCATCACCGTACAGAGGGCTGACTCGTATTCTTGAATCTTGGAATGAGAAGAAAGGACTACTTGAAAACCACAGTCGGTCAGCAATCGATGCCAGAAAGGATAGTTTTCATACATGTTCAACACACGGGGAACACCTATTCGTCGCGAAGCTTTGTCGTTCACCTCACGGTCGAACAACAACTGATACTTCAGTGTGAAGATGTTTTTACCAGGTTGTTGTTTTCCCGTTCCATTAGTGAAAACTCGTTCACATTTGTTTCCGCTATGATAACTGATACCATTGGAGAATTTGTATCGCAATATATGGCATTTGTTTTCGCAGCCTTTGCATTGTATCTGCCTTGTGTCGTATTGGGCAGTAGAAAGGAGTTGGTCTATTGTCTTACTATCTGTTAAATGATTGGAGGCATACAAGGCGCAACCCAATGCTCCCATCATTTCTGGATGCGAACTCCTCACAACTTTTCTGCCAGTGATTAATTCCAATGCTCTGACGACAGAATCATTGCGCATAGTTCCTCCTTGAACGACGATTTTATCGCCCAAATCGGCAATATCCTTCAATTTCAATACTTTATAGAGGCAGTTGTTGACCACTGAATATGACAGCCCGGCAGATATATCTTTAACGCCAGCCCCTTCACGTAATACCTGTTTGACTTTTGAGTTCATAAACACCGTACAACGGGTGCCCAGGTCACAAGGGTGATGTGCCATACAAGCCATCTGTGCAAATTCCGAGATGGAATAGCCCATACTTTGAGCAAATGTCTGAAGGAAGGTTCCACAACCTGAGGAACAAGCCTCATTCAATTCCATTCTGGTCACAATACCTTTATCCACAAAAATTGCTTTCATGTCTTGTCCACCAATGTCAAGAATAAACGAGACACCAGGCATTAATGTGTTGGCGGCAAAGTAGTGCGCCATCGTTTCTACAATACCATTGTTTAAGCCGAAGGCGGCTTTGATGAGTTCTTCACCGTAACCAGTGGAGCAAGAACCAACGATTTCAAGTGTGGAACCTTGTTTCTCAGATTCTTCTTTCAAGAGACGTAATCCATCTTTTACAGCTTGAATGGGGTGTCCAAAACTTTGTGAATAATGGATGAAGAGAATATCACCATTTATCCGGGACGCAATCACCTTAGTTGTCGTTGAGCCAGAGTCAATTCCAAGAACCACCTTCTCATGTGGTTTCATGGGTTTTACCACCAATTTATGATGTGATTTCTCTTTTCTCCATGCAAACAACTCTTCCTCGTCTTTAAACAATGGAGGTAATGAAGACGTGAGAATCGGTGGTTCCTGAATTTCAAGAAGATGAAGCAGATGGGAAATGTTTGTTTTCTGATTTCCACATCTTAAAGCGCAACCATAGGCAGGAATAAGATTGCTTTCTTTGCTGATAAGAAATTGAGTCTCATCCAACCCAAGATAATCGGCAAATGCTTTCCGCAAAGCCGGCAAAAAAGTTAGAGGGCCGCCGCATAACAGTAGAGGTGGTTGAATATCATGGCCATGAGCTAAGGTCGTGATGGTTTGGACGGCTACCGAATGAAAAATAGAAGCCGCGATGTCCTGTTCTGCTACATTGTGGCAGATTAGGTTTTGAACATCGGTCTTAGCAAAGACTCCACAACGAGCTGCAATGTTTTGTAATGATGTTGATTGCATGGCCAACTCACTCATTCTCGAATTGGTGATACCCATCAGCAATGACATCTGATCAATGAACGCACCCGTTCCGCCTGCACAATTGCCGTTCATTCGTAGGTCTGTATTATTCTTGTCAAAGAATACTACTTTGGAATCCTCTCCTCCTATGTCTATTAATGTTTTGGCATATGGATAGAATGTACGGGCATATTCAGAGGCGGCCACTACTTCCTGTATGAAATCAGCATGAAGCATTTCTGCCGTCATCATTCCTACAGAACCTGTCACTACCATAGAAATGTCGTTGTTGCCTGTTATTGGGCGAACATCCGACAGGAAGTCACGGATGACATCCTTTATATGAGCATGGTGCCGCTTATAGCAAGAGAACACTAATCTCCCCTCGCTATCTATCATCACCAACTTAGCTGTTGTGGAACCAACATCCAATCCAATTCTGTACGTCATTGATTATTGAATCCAAAAACTTTGCAAAGATAGACACTTTAAGTAACATTTGACCTTTTTTGGGGGGGAAATATGGCTTAAATAGCTTCTCTTATAAGGATATTTTAACTTTTTTTATCAAAGACTCTATTTTATGTTGGCGTATATACGTGTAATCATTTTGTTGTGATATAGTAGCACAAGTGGGATTTTTTTGATATATTTGCAACTGTAACATTCACCATATCGTGAATAATACCCATGACAAATTGAAGATGACATTATATTAATATCGATTAATAAATCAAAATGAAAAGATTAGTTGAAAAGGTTCATTCTTGTGCCCAACTAATGGCATTGGTAGAGGAAATAGGATTTTTGCCACTATTGTATAGTGGTATTGATGGTTTTTCTGCGGATGATGTCGTCGATGAAGATTGTCGATATGTGGTGCTTCCCGATGGTAAATGGGATTGGCCGTTATGGAAATGGAAAGGGGAAATGGTGACAGACGGGAATTGTGTGTATGGTAAATTCTTCAACAAGAAAGCGGGTTTTATCCACAAAAAATGGTGGCCTGATTTTCTCAATTATCGTCGTGCAGTTCATCCCTACCCAATAGAAGGCTCTATAGAAGAAGCCATCTTGTTTACTCTTCAAGAACATGGTAGTCTGATTACAAAAGAACTACGGGCTGCATGCGGCTTTACAGGACAGAACATGCGGGGAAAATTTGATGCCTATATCACAAGACTTCAGATGGGGTGTTACATCGTGACTGAAGACTTTGTCTATCCTCTTGATAAGTATCATCAGGAGTATGGGTGGGGATGGTCATTGTTGACCACACCTGAACATCTATATGGAAAAGATTTTTGTCAATGCAATCTTGCTCCTGAAGAATCCTTCCGTCGGATGGTGCAACATTTGAGAGAAATTCTCCCAGATGCAGATGACAAACAATTGCAAAGACTGATAAAATAAATCAATACAGCCAATAAACAAAATGGGATGTTTATTGGCTGTAAAACTTATTGCTGTTTCTTTTATTCTACCGTGACACTCTTTGCCAGATTACGCGGCATATCTACGTTGAGGCCTTTCACAACCGCAACGTGATATGCAATCAATTGAAGAGGAATGACAGACAACAAAGGAACCAATGTTTCAAGAGTTTCTGGAATCTCTATGACAAATGAAGCCAAATCCTTAACGTCTGTATCTCCTTGGGTAACAACGGCGATAATCCTGCCATTTCGTGCTATGACTTCTTGAATGTTGCTGATGATTTTCTTGTAAAGACGGTGGTGGGTGGCAACGAACACGACAGGCATGTTCTCATCAACCAATGCAATAGGTCCATGTTTCATTTCCGCAGCAGGATAACCTTCTGCATGGATATAGCTGATTTCCTTCAGTTTCAAGGCACCTTCCAATGCCACGGGATAGTTCATTCCACGGCCCATGTACAACGTGTTTCTGGCGTAAGTCAAAGTTCGGGCTATATCGCGGATATGGTCGTTTTGCTCTAAGATTTTCTCGATTTTCTTTGGGATACGTGCAAGTTCATCGATGTGCTCCTCATAATCTTTTTGCGACAAAGTTCCTTTTTCATGTCCCAAAGCCAATGCAAATAAAGTTAGCACGGTCACTTGTCCGGTAAATGCTTTGGTGGAAGCTACGCCAATTTCTGGTCCCACATGAATATAGACGCCCGTATCGGAAGCACGCGCAATACTTGAACCTACAGAGTTGACGATACCGAAGCAAAGCGCTCCGTTCTCTTTGGCCAGGTTGAAAGCAGCTAAAGTGTCTGCCGTTTCTCCACTTTGGGAAATGGCAATCACAATGTCGCCCTTGTTAATGACTGGATAGCGATAACGGAACTCGCTGGCGTATTCCACTTCAACTGGCACTTTACACCATTTTTCTATCATCTGTTTTCCTATGAGTCCGGCATGCCAAGAGGTGCCGCATGCCACGATGATGAATCTTTGGGCTGCCAACAATTGGTCACGATGAAGATTGATGGCACTAAGCACTATCTTATGGTCATTAAGAAGAAGACGGCCACGCATACAGTCCGAAATACAACGTGGCTGTTCGAATATCTCCTTTAGCATATAATGAGGATAGCCACCTTTTTCCAATTTGTTAAGGTCGAAATCCACATCATGAACATCGGGAGCGACAACATCATGTGAATTTGCCAGATTCCTCACAGAAATATTCTCACCACGCCTGATTACAGCAACCTCCTCATCGTTGAGATAGACAATATGTTTGGTGTAGCCTACAATAGGAAGAGCGTCTGAGGCCAGGAAAAACTCCTGTTGGTCATCCCCGATGCCAACTACAAGTGGACTACTTTTACGGGCACAAATGATTTCTTCTGGATGTTCACGGTCGAGAACAGCTATTGCATAAGCACCCACGACACGCCGGAGAGAATAGAGCACCGCCATACCTAAGTCGAGATTGAAACGCTGTTGAACGAATTCAATCAGTTGAACAAGTACTTCTGTGTCGGTGCTGCTTTTGAAATGATAGCCTTTACCTTTCAGATATTCCTTGATGCTGGCATAGTTTTCAATGATTCCATTATGCACTAATGCCAATCGTCCGCTTTCAGACAAATGGGGGTGTGCATTTACCGAAGAAGGTTCTCCATGGGTGGCCCATCGTGTGTGGGCAATACCTATAGTACCTTTTGTATTTCGGCTGGTAACCAATTCCTCCAAATTTGAGACCTTGCCCTTTTCCTTATATACATTCATCTCACCTTTATTGCTGATGAGTGCAACCCCGGCAGAATCATATCCTCTATACTCCAATCGTTTTAAACCTTGTATCAGAATGGGAAAAGCATCCCTCATGCCAATATAACCTACAATACCACACATAATTGTTGACGTTTTTGTTTTTTTTTAGAAAACTTTCATTTTGGGAATTTTATTGTATCATAGTGAAAGAAAATTTTACCTTTTTGTTGCATTGTGTCAATCTGTGCTAATTTTCCCTTTTTTTCTTTCTGTTTTCAATGGATAACGTTACTTTTGCAGTCATAATGTAGTAATTTATAAAATAGCTATGAAAAGAATCATTCAATGTATGCTTATCATGACTGTCATTATGTTGGCGTCATGTGGCAAGAAATCTGCTGATGAGATTTTTGAAGAACAAAAGGGTGGGGTGGTACTCGTGCTCAACAAATTCTACTATGAAGTAGAGATGCCTGGAGGGCAAAAACTATTTTTCACGGGTATTGACCAGAATGGAAACATGCAGGGATTCACCACCAATGAAAGGGAGGCTCGGAATAACGCCCAAATGCTGAACGGAACAGGATTCTTTGTTAGTGATGATGGTAAAATTATGACCAATCGTCATGTGGCAGTGACAGAGCTGAACAGCCAGCAGTTGAGAGCCAATCTTTCCAATATTGTTGGTGCTTCACTTATGCAGTGTGCGATACAGGCAAGGCAGATCAAATCAAGATACAACATGTTGGAGGCTCAAAAATCGCAGTTTATGGAGTATGATTTTTTTGGTAATATCCTTTCAGGCGATGAAGCCAAATTAAGACAAATCATTGCTGAACAGCAAAAATTACAACAATTGTATGAGAAAGTAGCTGAGACTGCGCGCTATCTACAGAATGCCAACATTAGTAATATCAAAGTGAATACGGTGTGCAATATCGGAATTTCCTATGATGGTGAAAAGGTCAAAAGTCCTTCGGATTTCTTGGATAAGAATCCCTGTCATATTCTCAAAGTTTCCGACAAGGAGAATGCCGACCTTGCCCTTTTGCAATTGGATAGCAAAAAAACTCCCGACAAGGCTTATGTTTTCAAATTTGCTGGAGAAGGAAACAAACATTATTTTAATGGCAAATCATCAGAGTCAAAAGTAAAAATAGACCAGCAACTATATATGATAGGTTATAATGCTGGTTTGGCCTTGGCAAATACACAAAAAGGTATAAGTGTGCAGATGACGAGTGGAAGGGTTACCCAAACACCAGATGGAGAAAGACTAACATACAGTATTCCAACTGTGCAAGGCTCAAGTGGCAGCCCTATCATCGATGATAAAGGCAATGTTGTGGCAGTGAATTTCGCTAAATTGGCTGGCAGTGACAATTTTAATTTCGGAATACCATTAGAAAGAATCGAAGAATTTTTGAAATAATATTCAATGATATATTAAAATAGAATCCCCTTGCATGGTGTGAAACCAACAAGGGGATTATATTTTAATATGATATTTAGAATCGTTAATAGAGTTTGAAGCGATAGCCAACTGTGAGAAGGAAGATATGTTCACGTGCATTGTTGAGCGCTTGTCTTCCTTTCTCCGTTTTTGCCAACTTCGCCAACGGGAAACCATAATAACCTTCTATTGCAATGTGGTCATTGATTTCATAACCTACACCGCCTATGACATGTCCGGAACGTTTACGGATATGGTTCTTGATGTCTGACTCAGTGCCATCAATGAGACATTTTGCGTTGAAATGCACACCAAACATCAATCCTGCCATAAGGTCAAAACGACGGATAGGATACCAACGGAGTTTGTAGATAGTGTTGATTTTGTCAATATTATAGGAATAAGGTCCTCGCAGCACATTTAGTTGTTCTGCCTGTTCTTCCGTCATGAATTTCGTCCAAGCATTTCTTGCGCCAGTTCGAGTATATGAAAACTCAAAGCTCATGGCAAAATGATTGTTGAAATACGCATGAAGTATACCACCAATGTAAGGAGAAAATACAAAATCACTATCATAGTCTGTCAAGTTGGAGGCTATTACGCCAAGAACGGGACCAGAATAGATGTCGAACGGGTCGTGCCAGCGATTTTCGTCTCTCCATTCCTCGCCGTCATCCACTTTGTTGATCCAAATTGTGGATGGATCCTGACGGCCATTGGCGTCATATACCTCTTCCTGGGCATTAACGGCGATGCTTGCAGAAAACAGCGCGAAGACACAAATAAAAAGATGTTTCATTACAATATTATTAAATGGTACCTTGTTATTGTACCAACTACCTATTCATAATTTGGTGCAAAGTTAATCAAAACCCACATAATTGCAAAATAAAACTCATGTTTTTATTTTATTTCGAATTTGTTTCTGATGAATGGTTGCTTTTCAAAAAAAGTAAATACCTTTGCATTCATGATAGAGTTGATAAGTCTGAAAAAGCGCACCAAAGCTCACTCTGAGGAGATATTGCAGGCCGTTAACGAGGTCGTTGAGTCAGGGCAATATGTCTTGGGGCGCCAGTTAATGCTGTTCGAACAAAATTATGCCCATTATATCGGTACGAAATATTGTGCCGGTGTGGGCAATGGACTTGAAGCGCTCACATTAATTTATAGGGCCTATATAGAATTAGGAAAATTGAAGCCGGGGGATGAAGTCTTGGTACCGGCCAACACCTATATCGCCTCTATATTGGCTATTACAGAAAATGGATTGACCCCCATACCCATAGAGCCGTCACCAGACACTCTTGAGCTGAATGACGAACTGATTGAGGCACATATTACAGAACGTACAAAGTCCATTATGATTGTCCATCTATATGGTCGATGTGCTTATACAGAAAGAATAAGCTTGATTTGTAAAAAATATGGTTTGCTATTGGTGGAAGACAACGCCCAGGCTCACGGCTGTAAATATGGCAGTCGGCTGACAGGTTCTTTGGGAGATGCTGCTGGCCATAGTTTTTATCCCACCAAGAATTTGGGCGCTTTGGGTGATGGTGGAGCTGTCACCACTAATGACTATGAATTGGTCGAGGTGATTAGGGCTATGAGGAATTATGGTTCTTATCGTCGTTACTCATTTACATATAAAGGAATAAATTCAAGATTGGACGAGATTCAGGCGGCCGTTCTCAACGTAGAGTTAAAATATCTTGACATGGAGAATGAACTGCGCCGACAAATAGCAGAATATTATTATGCTAATATCTCAAATCCGTTGGTTTCATTTCCTGCTGTATCGGATTCTCCTTCAAATGTTTGGCACATATTTCCGATTTTTTGCGATCAACGCGACCGTCTTCAAGAGTATTTGTCTTCTCGTGGAATAGAGACACAGGTTAATTACCCAATTCCTCCTCATCATCAACCCGCGATGAAAGAATGGAGCAATATGTATTTGCCTGTAACAGAGAGAATTCATGCTACAGAATTAAGTCTTCCCATTGGTCCGGAGCATACGTTGGAAGAAGCAGGGTTTATCACAGAAACCATTAATGCTTTTTCTTGAATTCATCAAATAATTAGCTATTACAATTTGACATATAACAACGATGGACAAAATGTTGAAATCATTTGTTCTCCTCTTCATATCCCTTTCTGTACTTACAGTAAGGGCTCAATATGCAGGTTTTATCGATGAGATAAAAAATGCCACGTCAGATTCTCTGATGAATATAGACGGAACGGAATATTATCTTTTGTATGAAGATTACGAGAATGTACATTTTCTTTCTCTACTATCAGAAAACAGGGAAATATCCATCATAGGTCCGGCTACACCATCAGATACTTTATACCAAAATGGAGATATTTGTGGCAAACTGGGCATTGAGGCTGTGAGTAGACCGCTTTCTGAAATGAAAAATGACAGTATGCTGGTGACCAATAAGTTCCCGTCGCTGTTTCAAAGGTGTGAATCGGTTTCTCCTTGTAATTTCAAAGCCTGTGATACCAATAATTTTGGATATAAGATATTGGTGGACTTTCCTTTGGCAGAAGGTGAGCAATGGGATCGCCTCAGGTTTTGGCTGATCAATTATGTGGATTCCTTCACCAATATGGATATGTTATATTATGATGATGTCTTTTTGGAGAAGAATCTTGATAGGTCGACTCTCCCAACAGAAAGAATCAGAAGAGCACATCCAGAGGCTTTTGAGATAGATGATATCACCGACGGCCAAGCTATTGTCGACCATTTCCGCGATATGTATATGCGTCAAGTGTATTTCCTAAAAAATGAAGATTTCTCTTTCCCCTTGAGTTATCTTAGAATTTTCATCTCACCCAGATACATGAACAAAAGCATGGTAACTTTTTTTATCTCAACTAAGTTCTATGCTTATGGTGCCCACGACTTTCCCATCGAACAATATGTCACATATGACTTGAATACAAAAGAAATCTTAAACAATAGATTGTTGTTTAAAGAGAAGTCTATGGATGCCGTAAAGGCCATAGTCGAAGAGGAGATGAAAAAAGCAGGACTGCAACTTGGAGATGCGGCCCTGCCTCAGGCAGCTGTATATGAAGATATGGTGATTTTCAGTTTTCTTCCCTACCAAATTGGTTCTTTTTCAGATGGCATTAAGCACGTAAGAATAGAGAAAGAAAAATTGAAGAAATATATCTCACGCGGGCGGCTGTGGTGATTATTTCACATAATCCTCCATTTCTTTTTTCCAGTCGATATCGTTGCTGACATCTATAAAGTTGTCAATAAACCAATTTCCATTTACAAATTTCATGTCAAGTCTGACACGGGTGATGCTTCCACAGTTGTGCAGATTCAATTCTACCTTGGCTTTGTCTTTCTCAAACGAAACCACTTCAATGTCGCTGACAGACAAGTCCATGTAGTCATTGCCCATTACCCAATAATCCGCATCAAAAAAGCCGATGTCGTCAGGGTTGTGAATTTGATCGAATTCAGAAACTTTGGCAAGAATAGCATTCCATCCTTTTGTACAATAATTTTCATCAGGAGAGTTCTGAGGGATGGACTCGTTGTCGATGGAGTCATTATAATATTGGAAAACATCTTTGTATATTTGTTTCACACGTGAAATGAGATATTCCTTGTTCTGACGGTTCTCCTTGGAAATTTCGGGAGAGTCAGTCTCTACTGCAATCTCCTTATCTGACGTGACAGGAGTGGCTTTTGAATTGTTTTTGTCACCACAACTGCTAAGTAGCAAAACAGCCAAAATAAAAGATACAAGATATTTCATAGTCATAAAAATTGTTGAATCAGCTGCGAAATTAAGAAAAAAAACTGAAAACAATAAGTAAAAACAATATTTTTATATACTTTTGCCTATTATAAACAACCATTAATTCTTGAAACTATGTTATTATCAACAACTCCAACTATTGAAGGCCAACCCATTCAAAAATATTTGGGCGTGGTATCTGGAGAAACCATTATCGGAGCAAATGTCATCAAAGATTTTAAAGCGTCATTGACAGACTTTTTTGGAGGACGAAGTGGATCCTATGAACGAACGGTTGCAGAAGCCAAAAACACTTCATTGAATGAAATGACAGATAGAGCCGCCTCCCTTGGTGCTAATGCTATTGTGGGCATTGATTTTGACTTTGAGACGATAGGGGCATCCAACTCCATGCTGATGGTTTCATGCACGGGGACAGCTGTCATTATCTGACTATATTCATGGTATATTTATTGATACTCAAGTGATGCTACTTAGAAAGGAGTAGCATCACTTGCTTTGGTTCAGGAGTGTTTTCATTCCTGGTAGGAATCCAGTTTTTTCAGAAAGTATTCACGGAAATCATTCCATTTATAATAAGGGCCTTCAACAGCCTTCAAAGGTAACTTTGCTTCATTCTCATTCAGCAAGACTTTCAGTAAAACATCCCCATTGCCATTAGTAGGACGATAGAAAATCCATTGTATGTTGCATCCCATGGGAAAAATCTTATATCCATGCCATCCCTCTTTGTCCAACATCTCTAAGTCTTCTATGGGCTTGCCGAAATTGTCAAGTTCCAACAGACAGGCAAGAGGCATCACACATACTTCATGTCCATAGCGTAATGTGGCACCAGGATGTGGAATCCGCAAGCAGCTGTCGGCTTCATGTATCATGACTTTCAACAGATTGCGTTGTGAGAAGGGGGATACACCTCCGTTCAAAGGACATGGACCATAATGAATATACCACCATGTATTGGTCTGTAACCATTGGTCGTACAATTCATCTTCATTGAAAATGTCATAAAGAGTCATCTCATGCCGAAGTTCAGTACTTTGTAGATTTGAGGCAAGTTTAAAGAGATGGTATGCAAGTTCTTGGGTGTTAACCTCATGTTGCCAGTAATTGTCATCTGTGAATAAAGAACGCATGATTCTTTCATTGTGTTGATGACGTTTGCAGAATTCATCGTATTTTGCCTTCACATCTTCAGGCATCTTCTTCTTGTCGAGCTTTCGGTCAGAAAAATTCATATACCACATGTCGTGTTCGCTGGCATCGTGCCGAATATCCAGTTCTGGATTCAGTCTCAAGAGAGCATGCAATGCATTTTCCATTGACAGAATGCACCGGATGACGACTGTACTTTTTGCATCCACCCGAACCTTGCCGGCAAAAACTTCCGGGAAACGTTCGTACATTCGTTGGGCTATCCCTTGATGCTGCTGAGCACCCAACCATGTCAGTTCGCCATGACGTTTGTTGGCATCATCGCGAATGATGGTTACCCGGCGAAGAACATCTTTTCCAAAATAGGTCAATTTGCCAAGTGAATCAGCTCGCAAAAGCGGTTTATATGCCTTGTCATAATCACTATTTTCGATAAGATGGCGGGAACCATGGCGACCATAATGACTGATATAAAAAGGCTCATATCCTATTGGTGTATCCGTCAGTTTTTCTTGGATGGGGCCTGGATAGGCATAATAATTGCTCCCTGACCGATAAATGTTTTCTTTGAATTCTTGGCGGGCAGTTTGAGCATTGGCCAACAATGATACCATCATCATGGCCAGCGTAACGATTTGATGTCTCATTGGCTGTATGATTCTATAAATTCATCAGCGAAGTTACTAAAAAATAATCAATGCAGGTCTGTTTAGTGAAAAAATGTTGTACAGTGAGGAAGATTATTTATTTTTAACAGGCATGTTGTGAAATTGTTGGACCTATTATTGTACTTTTGTTTTCAAATTTATAAAAATGAAAAAACTTATTATCGTATTCTTTTCAGTTTTGATGTCGGTAACGGCACATGCTCAGTTGCTTTACCGGATTACAGGAAATGGAGTAAACAAACCATCTTTTCTTTTAGGAACCTATCATTTGGCTCCTTCTACATTTGCTGATTCGATTCCTGGTTTCCGTCAGGCTTTCCAAAGTTCAGAACAAGTATGTGGTGAACTTGATATGGAACTCATGCAGACTCCTTCGGAAATAATGAAATTACAGGTAGCGATGATGATGCCGGAGGGAAAGACCATTCAAGACCTTCTGACAAAAGAGGAATTGCAAGAGCTCAATGCCTTCATGACAGACATATTAGGGGTTAATTTGGATAATCCGATGGGTGCTCAATTGGGCAAGATGACCCCTGCTGCTCTAACTACTCAGTTTTCGGTGGCTATGTATTTGAAAAAGAATCAAGTTCAAAATATCAATGATTATATTGATACATATGTCCAAAAGATAGCTAAGGAACAAGGTAAAAAAGTCATTGGTTTTGAGACTGTCGATGATCAAATAAAGGCTTTGTTTCTTAGTCAAACCTTGGAACGCCAGAAACAATTGATGATGTGCATGGTACGCAACAAGGATTATCAGATTCAATTATCTGATGACTTAGTAAAGGCATATTTTACTCAAGACTTGGATAAGATTTATGAAGTCACTGATATGAAGTTGAATGATGAATGTGACTCCACTCCAGAAGAAGAGGCCGCATTGATATATGACCGAAATGAGAACTGGGTGAAGAGTATGCCTGGCATTATGAAATCAACTCCTACTTTTTTTGCAGTCGGTGCCGCTCATCTTGTTGGTGAGAAGGGGCTTCTGAACTTACTTCGGAATAATGGTTTTCAAGTAGACCCAGTAAAAAATTAATATTTAAATATAAATAGGTATGAAGTTTTCAGTTATTAAAAGATTTTCCATGATCGTCATTGGGACTGTTGTTCTGATGAGTGCAACGACAGGTGATGGCGCTATTACAAAGAATGGCAAGCAAGTGATTGTCAACACCACAACGATAGCAACCAACATAAAAGGATACAATGGTCCAACCCCATTGAAGATTTATATTTCAAACAATAAGATAGAAAAGATAGAGGCTCTTCCTAATGATGAGACTCCCAAGTATTTCTTCAAGGTAAAAAAGGAGATGCTTGACAAATGGAATGGTATGACGGTAAACAAAGCCGTTAACGCCAAAATTGATGGCGTTACAGGCGCTACAATCTCATCTGATTGTGTGTCCAGCACTGTCAAGGCAGGTTTGGAATACTACAAGAAAAACAAGAAGTAGCATTCAGCCAATTCTTTTCTCTTTTTTATTTGCCCCTTTTATCATATAACTTATATTGGTTGTATGATGAAGAGGGGTAAATAAATATATCATCCTTGATGTTTCCACTTTTAAATTTGGAGATACGGACTGTTGTCCAAAACCATAACACTTTGATTTTTAGGCTTTTGGGGATAAAAGTCTTTTTGTCTACAATAGCTTTCAAGTGCTGTACGCCCTTGACTTTTCTGATGGCATCAAGCACAATAATATAGCCTTCATCGTTCTCAAACAGAGAATACTTGTAATCATCAGGGAAAAACGTGAACTTACTTAAATAGGAATCCTTATTGGGGGAATCTGAATCGTATACTGTCACCGTTTTTTTCTTTTTGTCGACCCAATATTCTGTTATCCCATTATTCCAGCTATTATATCGGGGTTCAATGAATTTGCTTTTCTTTCCTTTATACCATATGGTACCTTCTGCTTTGAGAATACCGATAATATTCACATTATAGTGCAATGTTGAGCCCTGAGGGCCAAAAACCAGATTGTAGGAATAGTCAAACATTTTGCGTGCTTGAACAGAATTATCTGTTCCCTTGCCTGACGCAAAGGAATCAAAACAGATAATGAAAACGAATAACATCCAACAAAACCTACTTTTCATACGATTTGTTTTTGATATTTCGCAATAAGGGTTTCTATATCATCGAGTGTACCATCGAAAGGACCATTGTGCTCCAATTTGAGCGTACACATAGCTGCTGCAAAACGTCCGCTCTCTTCGTAATCCATTCCCAATGCCCTACAATACAAATATCCGGTGGAATAGGTGTCCCCACAACCTGTTGTATCTACAATTTGAGAAGGAGGATAGGCCGGTATTTCATAGAAATGTTGGTTGGCGTAGATGAGAGAGCCACAGCTTCCCAATGTGATTAATACTTCCTTTACACCCAAGTCTGCCAATTTTAAAGCCACTTTACGAGGACTTCTGAGTCCTGTGACAGTCCTCATCTCGTGTTCGTTGAGTTTGAGGATATCTATGTAGGGTAAGAGTTCCTCCTTGGCAGCCCAATCAGTTGGATATACTTGCTGGCCACGTACTTGTCTCAAAAATCCTTGCACATCAACAGAAACGATTGCTTTTCCTGATAGGTATTTGATTAGTGCGGGAGAGAAATCATCATCCAACAATGAACCCAAGTGAAAAAAACGGGCATCAATATCTTTTAGCTGGTCCATTGAAAACGGGTCTGCCTTGGCTAAGACACGTTGGGTGCGGTTATTCCGGTTGTTGCCATATCTGTTTTCGAAAAAAACAGTCTCCTTACTATTGTACATGACGACATCAATACCCAGATTGCGTAATTCATCAACGGCCTTTCTATCTTTTTCAGCCATCGATGTCACCAACTTGAAATCCAGTTTAGAGGGAAGGTGATTGATGCCATGAGCAAAATAGTAAGACGTTCCTCCATTCATGTAGACTACATTTTCAGGAGTGATGATTTTGTCGAGAGTGATATGCCCGATACAGCAAATATCTATCATTTATGAAAAGATTGGTATTCTTGTTGATTAATAAAATTCGCATGCAAAAATACAATTTTTTTAAATCTTTAGTCGTCTTTTGATAAGATGATTTGAATATTTTAAGGTTTTTAGGTCATTTGTGATGAATCTTTGCCGTTTTTTGCGAAACAACTATTAACTTTGTGCAAAATAATTATGAAAGAACAAGATATTATTTCACTCCTTGAATCGCATGATATCAAACCTACAGCCAACCGTATAGTTGTGGCTAAAATCTTGTATTCTTCAATCATGCCCTTGTCAATGACAGAGTTGGAAAACAAAATCTTGACAATAGACAAATCAAATATTTTCCGGACACTAACATTGTTTAAGTCTAATCATTTGGTCCATGTCATTGAAGATGGAAGTGGAGGCGTAAAGTATGAGCTTTGTCATAGTCATCATGAGGTGGTTGATGATGACATGCATGCACATTTCCATTGTGAAGTCTGCGGTAGAACTTTATGCCTTGACCATGTGCCCATACCGATGATAGAAATGCCGGATGGATATATTGTTCATTCCGTTAATTATCTGGTTAAAGGCATATGCCATACCTGTAGAGAAAAATGCTAAAACATATCAAATTTTCAAACATTATGAGTATGAGAATAACGAAGTTTACATGCTTGTTTCTGTTTGTAGGATGCCTGTCGGCCGTCTCACAAATTCAAACGAACGCAGGAGTCGAATACCTGCAAAACAACCCGAAGGACATGTCTACAGATTTCTATGACTTGTCTAATACGTATTTTCTGGCAGACAGTTTGTCTTCTTATGATTTGAACAAACACTGTGGAACCGTCAATTGGAAACGTTACCGTTTGTCTCCCAGACAGGCATTCAATCTCAATGGTTATTGGCCTGTACGGATGCAAATGCTTGATTTTCCAGATACTCAATATGATAACGATCCTGATTTTACTTTCGACATCGAGTTCATCAATGCGCGAACATTGCGTATTCGAATGTTGACTACACCAATCGTTCCTAAGGATGAATTGGAAAAGGACCCGATGATTTGTGATGCCTTCGCTGCAAGGATGAAAACTAAATCCACAGCCCCAGATGTAAATGGTTGGAAAATGACAGATAAGGCATCTTCCATATCGTACAGTAGTGAGTATGGCAGTGTCACGATTCAGAAATATCCTTGGAGAATCATTTTGAAAGATAAAAATGGAAAAATCCTGACACAATCCAGGGCTATCATAGATAACGACTCTACACAAGTAAAATTATTACCCTTTTCATTTATTAAGCGTGGTTCGGATAATTCCCGAAGCATGAATCCTGTATTCCTGCTCTCTCCTGGTGAAAGAATTTATGGTTGTGGTGAGTCATTTACCTCCTTGAATAAAGTTGGTCAGAAAGTACATCTATATGTAACTGATCCTCAAGGACCAGAAACAGATGGCATGTACAAGCCGGTTCCATTTTTCTTCAGCAACCGAGGTTATGGCATTTTCATCCATACAAGTGCACCGGTGACTTGTGATTTTGGCGCCAGCTATATAGGAGCCCAGCGTCTTTTCATGGGTGATGAAGCCATGGATTTATTCATTTTTTTAGGTGAGCCAAAAGATATTCTAAACGAGTATACCGAAGTGACCGGAAAAAGTCCCATGTTGCCTTTATGGACTTTTGGAACATGGATGAGCCGAATCACATATTTTTCTCAGGAAGAAGGATTGGAAATCGCCAAACAGCTAAGGTCTCATAAAATACCATCAGATGTCATTCATTTCGACACAGGATGGTTTGGGGTGGATTGGCAATGTGATTATGAGTTTGCCAAAGACCGGTTCCCTAATCCTGTTTCCATGCTTCAATCCATGCAAAAAGACGGTTTTCGAACTTGCCTATGGCAATTGCCATATTTTACACCCAAAAATAAATACTTCCAGGAAATTGTGGACAAGGGAATGCATGTCAAGAATGCCATGGGCGGAATGCCTTATGAAGATGCAGTTCTCGACCTTTCCAATCCCGTTACAGTGAAATGGTATCAAGACAAAATCGGTCATTTGATTGATCAAGGTGTCAGGGCTATCAAGTGCGATTTCGGTGAGGCCGCTCCTTTCAATGGCATGTATGCCAGCGGAAAGACTGGATTCTATGAGCACAACTTGTATCCTTTGAGATACAACAAAGCTTTGTGGACTGCAGTGAAAGAACATGCTGGAGAAGGCGTGATTTGGGCAAGAAGCGCATGGGCAGGCTCACAACGTTACCCTCTACATTGGGGTGGAGATGCCGCTACCAATAATATCGGAATGCTTGGTGACTTAAGGGGTGGATTGAGTCTTGGACTCAGCGGTTTTTCTTTCTGGAGCCATGACATGGGAGGTTTTGTCACCGCCTCACCGGAAGACATCTACCGCAGGTGGCTTCCATTTGGTTTCTTATCATCACATACCCGTGCTCACGGAGCTCCTCCTACAGAACCATGGTTGATCAGCAAGTCGTTTACGGATGCATTCCGTCAGAGTGCAGAGATGAAATATCAATTGATGCCTTATGTCTATGCGCAAGCCAAAGATTGTTCCAATCGTGGCTTACCGATGGTCAGAGCATTGTTTGTGGAGTTTCCTCATGACCCAGGAGCTTGGTTGGTGGAAGACGAGTATATGTTTGGCTCGCAGATACTTGTTGCACCCCTAATGGAAACAGGAACAGGAAGAACTTGTTATTTACCTGAAGGGAATTGGATAGATTATCAGAACGGAAAGGTATATCATTCAGGTTATCAGTTTATAGAAAGTGGTCGTATACCTTGTGTCATCCTTGTCAGGGACGGTTCGTTGATACCTCATGTACCCGTAGCTCAGTCAACAGACAAGATAGAGTGGAAAAAATTGGAGCTAAAACCTTACAAATCGGAAGCGAAAACATGTAGGGGACTTTTGTTTAAACCAGGTGATGATGACGTACACGAAATAATTCAATAAAAAGCAATCTCCCGAATTTCATTTTGTGAACTTTCGGGGGATTTTTCTTTCCATAATCTTAAGATTATCATTAAATCATAAAAATTCACAAATAATTTTCCCTATCTCCGCATTTTTTAGTAATTTTGGGCTGAAAATCCGAAGAAGAAATGAAAATTGGAAATATTGTGGTTATCATATTGTTTC
>CACXDY010000289.1 GCA_902766505.1 uncultured Prevotellaceae bacterium | reverse complement strand
TTTCACCTCGTTGTGATTGATTTTCGTGCTGGTCAATTCCACCTGGGGGTCGGGCAGGATGAGTTCTATGCGGCTGCCCTCAAAGATAACATTGTCTTCGCTGAACTGACTGAAATCAATAAACCCTTTCAGTTTCCCGTCGATGGGGATGGCTATACGGCGGCTGCCTGCAGGCAGTCCGATATTGTAGTCCATGCCTAAGATGCTGCCCTTGAGTTTCAATTCGTCGTCATGGGTGACGATTTTGTGGACAAGAAATTCGGAGGTATATAGCCGGGAACATCTCTTCACGGTGGAAATGAGTTTCTTCATGGAGTCGTTGCGGTTCTCCAGACGGGGAATGCTGTCGGTGCCTGCCGCCTCGTCGGTATGCCCTTTGGAGCATCCGGTAAAACTGAGCAGCAACAGGAGGACAATAAAGGATAGAAAATGTCTCATGATGAAAGCGGTCTGTGGAATTAACCTTTAATCATCTGCAAACTTACAAAATTTTGTGGAGAAATCGGATGGTTTTTGAAGATTTCTCACTTTTTGCCCGATTCATCGGGACTTTCATTTTAATATGATACGTGTCCTAAACTAAATGAAACGAAAAAGTGGACATATTTCGGGCAAAGCATATAATTTTGCAGCATATTTATAAAAATAAGAAAAGAATGAGAAGAACATTCATCGCAGCAGCCCTATGGGCTTTCGCTTTCATGCCGATGATGGCATCGGTAGACCCTAATTTCTATATCTATCTTTGTTTCGGACAATCCAACATGGAGGGCAATGCCCAATGGGAAAGCGTGGATACGCAGAATGTGGATGAACGCTTCCAGATGCTCGCCACAACCAATTTCTCCTCTCCCGTACGGCACATGGGCGAGTGGTATGTGGCCAAACCGCCTATTGTCAGCCCTCAGGGTAAGTTGGGCATGGCCGATTATTTCGGACGTACCATGGTGGCTGCCTTGCCGGCCGAGGTGCGCGTGGGTGTCGTGGATGTCGCCATTGGCGGCTGTGCCATACAGATGTTCGACAAAGACCAGTACCAGACTCAAATGACCGACCCTTCCAACTGGTCGACGATACTGGCCAACCAGTATTATGGGGGCAACCCTTACAAACGTCTTATCGACATGGCGAAGATTGCGCAGCAGTCGGGTGTCATCAAGGGTATTTTGCTCCATCAGGGGGAGTCAAACAATGGTGACCCCAACTGGCCGCAGATGGTCAAGAAAATCTATAACGATATCCTCACCGACCTTGAACTGAATGCCGAGGATGTACCCCTGTTCGCTGGCGAGACGCTGCACCAGGAGAATGGCGGTGCCTGCTGGGGACACAACAACGTGCTGGCCAATTTGCCCAATGTGATTCCTACAGCCCACGTCATTCATGCCGACGGATGCCCGGGAAATGGTGTCGACCCCTGGCATTTCTCTGCCCAGGGATACCGCACGATGGGCAAGAGATATGCTTATGAGGTACTTCGGGTCATGGGACATCCCACGGTGATGGATGCCAATTATCAGATGCCTGCCAACCTCAGGAAATTCTATGCCTTGAAAAATCTCGACCAGGAGACGTTGACCATGAGGGTAGGGGGAAACAAACGGCTGAAACTGTGGGGCACGTTTGAGGACAACCATCGCGAGGACCTCACGGCCGAAGCCGCGTTCAGCAGCAACGACTATTCTATCGTCAACGGCATCCTGACGGTGGGTGCCGAGGGGACGGGTTTTTATACCGCCTCTTATACCGACTTCATCGGAACAGTTCATAACGCCGACATCACCGTCGAGGTGTCGGACGAAGGACCCAATCACGTGCTGCTGTTCGACAACGGCGCTGCCGGTGCGAATATCTGGGACCGGCAGGGCATCTACACCCTTCCCACTCCCATGGTGAAGGGAAAGACCTATGTCGTCAAGGCCAGCGTGTTGGCTGAGAATGGCGGCGATGTCGCACTGTGGCCTATCTGGAGCACCAGTCCCAACAGAGACCAATGGGGCAACAGCGCTGATGTGCAGTATCTCTCAAGTTATCATGTGGGCAAGACGTTCACCGACCTGACTTGGACTTTCTCGGCCAGTCACGACCACGACAAGTTGCAGTTTGTCTTCGGAAAAATCGGCGGCAAGGTCTATTTCGACAATGTGTCGTGCAAGGACCGTGATACCGGTGTGGAGATGGTCATCAACGGTGACTTTGAGTCGGATGATCTCACAGGTTGGTCGGTCAACTGGAGCGGTCCCACCATGACTTGGATGGAGTATAACGACCCCAGTGGCATCACCGAACGGGTGGCTGCCGGGAAGAATGGCAAAATCTACAACCTGAATGGTTGTCTGGTCTCCCGTCCCCAAAAAGGCGTTTACATCGTCGACGGTAAGAAAGTGGTCATCGCACGCCAATAAAACAGTAGATGGGCGAAATCATAAAAAAAGTTCAACAAATGCAATAAGATGATAAATATACCGCTTTTTGGAAATTAGTTTTAAACTTATGATGGCCTTATGACGTCAAACTATCAGAAATCCACATAAGTTTAATGATTAATTATAAGGTATTATGAGAAAAATGATGATTGTTTCTGCGATGGCACTCATGTTGTCAACAGCAGCGATGGCACAACAGACCGACCAACAGAATGGACCAAGGTTTGACCGGACTGAAATGATTCAAAACAGAACCAAGGCGATGGCCGAGAAGTATGGTCTCAACGAGGAACAACAAAACAAATTGCTTGAACTCAACAAAGAGTATCCTATGGCTATGCCGATGATGGGACCACGTCCGGGAAGACAAGGTATGGGTATGCGCCCTGGTGGACCACGGGGCAATGGCAACGGACAAATGGGCGAGAGACCTCAGCGCCCGCAAGGTCAGATGGGACAGGGTGGACCAGGCCGCGGCCGTGGACCCCGCATGATGGACCCCGAGACCATGAAGAAATATGATGAGGCCGTGAAAGGCATCATGACTCAGGAGCAGTACTCAAAATATGAGGCTGACCGCAAAGAGCAAATCGAACGTATGAATCAATTCAGGAATCGTCCGCAGAATAATCAGCAGTAGGTTAGTAAGGTAAAGAGAATGCAGTACTCCCCGCCAAAAAGGTGGGGAGTTTTTTTTGTTTTTTCCCGTTTTGTGCTATCTTTGCACAACTTTTTATTTAGGGAAATCAATTATTCACGATGAAAAAACTGTATTACTTCATGATATGCGCACTGGCGGCCAATCTGTTAGGCGCTTGCGACAAACCAAAGAAAAACGAAATCGACAATATCTTAGTGCCGCCCCGGGTAGTCAACGACACGGATACCATCATACACAAAATGAATGAGACTTCCAGCAGGGATACCGTGAAATGGGTGGGCAGCACCTACCAAATCAGTGTGCATCGCCACACGTCCGACAGCCTCACCATGAT
>CACXDY010000288.1 GCA_902766505.1 uncultured Prevotellaceae bacterium | reverse complement strand
TCAAGATTACCAACGGCTATGCCATCGGCTACACCAGTTCCGGTGAATGGCTGGAATACACGGTGAACGTGAAGGAGGCCGGCATGTATTCTTTTGAAGCCTATGCCTCATCAGGAGTCACCAATTCCTCCTTCAATATCACGCTGAACACCGACGAAGGCCTCATCCCGCTGTCAGAGAACATCGTTGTTCCCTGCGTACAATCCAACAGTTGGGACACCTACAAAGCCCTCTACGGCAGGGTTCTCGTCCCGTTGGAGGCAGGCAAGCAAATCTTCCGCATCAACATCACCGGTAGCAGTTGCAACATCGACAAGATTGTCTTTAAGCACATCGACGTGAATCCCGACATCAATGTTGCCATTACCGCTGACCCATCGCCAGCAGTAATCAACGAGAACACCACCCTGAAGATAGATGCCACCTGTGAGACCAGTCCTGTCAAATCAGTGAGAATCTATGTCGACGATGTCTTCTTGAAGAAACTTACCGAAGCCCCCTTCGAGACCACTTACAAAGGAACGTCGAAAGGCACCTTCAAGGTGACCGCCATAGCCGAAACAGAGGATGGTAAAGAGTCGAATATGGCCAAGTATATGTTGACCGTCAACAACAAGCGCATAGCCTACAGGGGAGTCATCACCCTTCCAGGAACACTTCAAGCAGAGAATTTCGACAAGGGAGGAGAAGGATTCACCTTCCATGACTCCGACTCACAGGATGAAGGCGGTGCCAACTACCGTACCGACAACGAAGGCGTGGACATCATCAAGATTACCAACGGCTATGCCATCGGCTACACAGCGAACAACGAGTGGCTGGAGTACACTGTCAACGTGACGGAGCCAGGTAAATATGCCTACGAAGCCACCGTTTCCTCAGGTCTCACCGGTTCGGGATTCTCCATTGGTCTTGTCAAGAACGGTTCGGTCACCAACCTTGCCCAAGTCAATGTTCCACAGACCGCCAACAACAGTTGGGACACTTATAAGGTAGTGACAGGCAACTTCAGCAAAGACCTTGAAGTAGGCGAGCAAATCCTGCGCATCACCATCACAGGTCCTTATTGCAACATCGACAAGATAGAACTGAAATGCACCTCAGGCATCGATGATGCCGTCGCAGGAGACACCAACAAGCCGGGTGCCGCGTATAACCTCTGGGGTGTCCGTGTAAACGACAACTACAAGGGCATCGTCATCCAGAACGGCAAGAAGTTCATCAAGCGCTGACGCAGGACTCCCCTCCCCTTCGCAAGCGTATGGGAGGGGAGCCGCTACTCACAGTCATTTACATCCATCAACCAATAAAAAAGGGGAATGTCAATTTTGACACGCCCCTTTTTCCGTTATTCATATCAACTTATCAGTCGGCAAAATATGCAGCCCAACCGACAAGATCTTCTCTGACGTATCCCACCTTACCCTTGATTTTGATTTTATACCAGCCATTTTTCTTGCCGAGACAATCGAAGGCAAAGTCAGGATAATCCTTATTACTGTCTTCCTCTGTGATTTTTGCGACGACAGCAGTTTTGGTAGAAGGACCTTTACGCACATTGATGTTGCCTCTCACGCCATCTGCCCTGTAGACAAAGCCTTTGCCTTTCTCAGGAGTCCATATTTCCACCCTGCCTTCTTTTTTCGACACCACCTCTTCCCAGTCCAGAGGGTTGGCAACATAGGTAGAGTCCGTCTCACGCACATAGCATCCCACCAATGAACCGTCATTGGTGACAACCACTTTCATACTGTTCTCCGTCTGGGCGTCAACAGTCACTACGCCCAACAAAGCAATCATTAAAAAGAGTATTTTTTTCATATGTTTTAGAAATAATTATTGGTAACGTTGATAAAAACTGCCGAGGTCGAATTTCTGCATTTTCCGTCCCTTTTGGCGCATTAGTACATAGTTCATGGTCTCATCGTTATCAGCATGGCCGCAGTAGATGTCGAGACCATCATTGGATTTCACCACAGCAATGACTCCCGGCTCATTGTATTCATCGGGGTCATAGTTCGACCAGTAGACTTGTCCATCCTCCACCTGACAAGTATCTGTCCAGACGGTGATTTCACCATCCTTGTCGAGCACCCATGCCGCAATGCCGTATTTATCATTGGGCTGTGTGGTCATGACACCGAAGTTGTATTCATTTCCGAAGATATGTGAAATCCTGTTTTTCAGCACTTTGGCACCCACGAGTTTCTCCACCTCGGCCACTGTGGCAGGTTTGAACTGCGGTTGTTCGGGGTCCTCGGTCATCGTGGCCATGAAATTCACAACACTACGGTTTTTCATATAGTCGGCCGATGCGATGATGCCGTAGTTATAATCCTGAGTTATCAACTCCCCTTCGGCAGTGGTGTCGCCAAAGGTCTGCATGAATTGTTCGACGGCCTCGAGGTTTGCAAAGTCGTAAAGTTGGCCTTTCATCTGGTCGGCAATCTGATAAACATACTCATTGAGATAGCTATCGTCATGCTCCAGTTCCTTGTTTTTCTCCTCTTTGTAGTTGACGTCGAAGCATTTGCCGCCTATGATGAATTTTGTGTATTTCCCGGGATTGCTTTTGAGTTGTTCACCTTTACCGAGTAAGTCACCTTCGTTGAAAGGAACAAAGAGCGGCTGCCCTTTTACATAAACAGCAAAGGCAGGCGGAACATCGAAATCGGCGCTTTCAGTTCCGTCCTTGGCTGTGGCGTTTTCCGGGGCATCAGATTTGGGTTGTTTGGCACAGCTGACGAAAGACATCATCAAGGCCAATGCCATAAAAACTGTTTTTCTCATCATCTTTTCGTATTTTGGTAAACTCATTTTTGGGACATCACGGTTGTCTCATGAAATGGGAGTGCGTTCTATCCGTCGTTTTATTGTTTTTTCGCAATACGTTTCGACAATCCGATGGCACCTGTGGGACACACGAGCCGGCAGAGGTGACAGCCTACACACTTTGTTCCTATGATATGCGGTTGGCGATTGTCGGGGTCGAACGAGATAGCCTGATGGCCGCCGTCCTGGCATGAGATGAAGCAACGCCCACAACCGATACATTTGTCACGATCCACCTTCGGATAAACCATCGTCTCGCGGTCGAGGTCAGAGGGAAGGACAAAATTGGGGAGCTGCTCACCCACAAGACTCTCCAGAGACTCAATTTCCCGTTCTTTCAT
>CACXDY010000287.1 GCA_902766505.1 uncultured Prevotellaceae bacterium | reverse complement strand
TATGAGAAAAACTCTAAACGGACTGCTAACAACCCTTTTGTTATGTCCATCTCTCGCCACTGCACAAAACATATCATTCGCAGACAGCCATGTCAAAGAAATCTGCATCGCCTACTGGGACACCAACGGCGATGGAGAGTTGAGCAGGACAGAAGCAGCCTCCGTTACCTCTCTTGATAAGGTATTCAAAGATAATACCACGATTACCTCTTTTAATGAACTGAAGAATTTCACCAAGGTGACCGCCCTCGCATCCCAAGAGTTCTATGGTTGCACCAACCTCTCAGAAATCACCCTGCCCACCAAGACCAAAACGATAGGAGCATACGCTTTCCAAAACTGCAAAAGCCTGACCAGCATCGACATCCCCTCCACGGTGACCAGCATCAGCAAAAATCCCTTCCGTGGTTGTGAGAATCTGACCAATATCACCGTCAACAGCGCCAACACCTATTTTGACGCCCGCGACAACTGCAATGCCATCATCCAGAAATCCAATAATGCGCTCATCAGCGGTTGCAAGACCACTACCTTCCCCAACAGCATGACACGAATCAATGACTATGCTTTCGACGGCATCACCAGTCTGACAGAAGTGAACATACCCGAGGGAGTGACCAAGATTGGCGAATATGCATTTGCCCGCAACCCCAACCTGAAGCGCTTCTATGTACCCTCAACCGTCACAAACTTCGGCAACTACGCATTGGCCTACACACCAGGATTGGAGACCATCGTAGTGTCAGAAAACAACCCAAACTACGACTCACGCAACAACTGCAATGCCGTCATTGAAACCGCATTCAACTACCTTGTATGCGGCTGCAAAACCACTGTGATACCCAATACCATCACATGGATTGCCCGTGGCGCATTCTTCTTCTGCACCTCACTGACCAACATCGACATCCCTTCGAGTGTGATACGCATCGACAACGAGGCTTTCGAAGGTTGCTCCAACCTGCCGAAAATTGTCATCCCCGAAGGAGTTGAGCAATTGGACGAATATGCTTTCTCCAACTGCAACAAGCTGAAGAACGTGGTCATTCCCTCGACAGTCTCCATCATCGACTGGTATCTGTTTCACAAATCAGAGAAAATCACTGATGTCTACAGCAAAATCACCAATCCTACCGCCATCTACGTGACCACCTTCCCCGATTATGTTTTCGAGCATGCCACCCTGCATGTGCCCACCGGCACCAAGCAACGCTATACAGCCCTGACAGGTTGGCAGAATTTTGTCAACATCGTGGAGGAGACCACTCCCGGTGACGTAATCAACGACTATGCAATGGGTGACGTGAACAATGACGGTACGACCAGTGTCAATGATGTGATGGGCATTGTAGATTACGTCTTAGGCAACACCAGCGAGGATTTCAATCTGGCCTATGCTGATGTCAACCATGACGGAGAAGTGAATATCGCCGACATCATGACCGTTGTCGACATGGTTCTGATGAGATAAGAGTTCACCCCAATCACGAGATTATGGAGGAGGTTCTCCCTGAAAGCTTAGAGATGCCAAGAGGGGGGGATCTCCTCCTCTTTTGTTCTGATGAACTCATGTTTTAAAAAACGTCAAATTCTTGTAGAATTGAAGGAAAAAGCATAAATTTGCAAGTTGAATCCGCTTATTCATTGGGGAATAACATAGACCTGTTGCGGATGTTTCATCAATTTTAGAATTTGTAACATCGACGTGAAAAAAGTAGTATTTACCATTCTGACAGCAGCCCTTAGTTATCCGTTGCTGTCCACCGCTCAGGACATTACCTTCGCCGACAGCAAGGTGAAAGCCATTTGCGTAAAATTTTGGGACACCAACAAAGACGGTGAGTTGAGTCAGGCAGAAGCCGCCGCCGTCACCACCCTCGACCAGGAATTCCACAAGAAGTCAGAAATCACCTCTTTTGACGAGTTGTCCTATTTCACAGGCCTCACCAGCATCGACAACGATGAATTCTATGGCTGTACGAGTCTGACCTCCATCTCCATTCCCTCCTCGGTGACCAGCATCGGCAGGAATGCCTTCTACCGCTGCTATGAATTGTCACAAATCAATTTTCCAGAGGGACTGAAAAGTATCGGCGACAATGCCTTTGAGAGCTGCTATGCCCTGCAGGACATCCCCCTCCCCTCGCAGCTGACGAAATTGGGCAACTACGCTTTCTATTACTGTTCGAAAATCACCAACGTGACCATCCCTGCCAGTGTCACAAGCATCGGAAGGAACCCCTTCCGCGGTTGCTACAATATAACTCGTCTCATCGTGGCATCCGACAATCCCATTTATGACTCGCGCGACAACAGCAACACCATCATCAAGACATCCAGCAACGCCCTTATCACAGGTTGCCGTACCACCTTTATACCGCAGGGTGTCAAAAGCATCAACAGCTATGCCTTCGAAGGATGCCTCGGACTGAAAAACATCATTCTGCCCGAGGGTTTGGTCACCATCGGCGAGTCGGCCTTCTCCCGCTGCACCAGTTTAGAGAGCATCCACATCCCCAGCACAGTCACCAGTATCGGTTACCGCGCATTGAGCAACACCCCCCAGTTAGCGTCCATCACCGTGGAGGAAGGCAACGTCTGGTATGACTCACGGGAGAACTGCAATGCCATCATAGACAAGACGAACAACTCCCTCATATCCGGCTGCAAGAATTCCACCGTCCCTGAAGGCATTGTCCGCATCGGCAGCTACGCCTTCCAACAGTGCACAGGTCTGAGCAGCATCACCCTTCCCTCAACGCTGAAGACCATCAGCAATGACGCCTTTGCCAGTTCGGGGCTTACCAGCATCGATTTGCCCGAAGGTTTAGAGACCATAGAGGAATATGCCTTCTCATACTGCGACGCTTTGAAAACTGTCACCATCCCGTCGACCATGAAGGCCATCACCTGGTACATTTTCTATGAGAGCAACAACATCATCGATGTGACATCCAATATTGAATCGCCTTGGGGCATTTTCTCCACCACCTTCTCCAACAGCACCTACCAAAATGCCACCCTACACGTGCCCTACGGCACTAAAGGGCTCTATTCCACTCTGGAAGGATGGCAAGAGTTTGCCAACATCGTAGAAGGTCCGTCGCCCTATAAGTTGGGCGATGTGAACTGTGACGGATGGGTCAGCGTCACCGATGCCATGATGACCGTCGACTACATCCTCGGAGATGAGGCAGCAGATTTCCATGAAGACCATGCCGACGTCAATGAAGACGGAGAAATCAATGTAGCGGATGTGATGGCCATCGTGAACATCGTTCTACTCCAATAAAATCTCTGTTGTGATAAAACAGCCATGATACCCATAACACCTTGTCTGGAGTTATGGGTATCATCTTTGCAGAAAAGCGTTGAGATATGCAGAGAATGTGAAAAAAAAGAAGTAACTTTGCAACAATTTTGCAAAAAAGTTGTTATAATAATATAATATATCAGCATTTTGGCCAGGACCTACGATGAACAGGCGGCAAGCCTGCACTACAGTCACGATGCGATGCGTGGTTGGCAGCGTTGTGTCAAGCGGGTGACAGACTTTGTCTGCGCCCTTTTGGGCATTCTACTGCTGTTACCTGTTTTCATTGCCATTGCCATTGTGTTGAAACTACAGAAGAACGGCCCGGTCATCTTTTCCCAAGAGCGGATAGGCTATCAAGGCCGCCCCTTCACCATCTACAAGTTCCGCACGCTCAGCACCGTGGTAGAGGACGAAGGTCCCCAGCTGATTGCGCGTAGCGACAGTGTGAAATCCACCCAGTTTGAGCGTTGGCTCCGTGAGCACCACATCGATGAGCTTCCCCAACTGTGGAACGTGCTTCGTGGCGACATGTCATTGGTAGGTCCCCGTCCGGAACGGAAATACTACATCAACCAGATAATGGAGCACAACCATGACTACGTGCTGATCTACCAGATGCGCCCCGGGTTGACCTCGGAAGCCACCATCTACAACGGTTATACCGACACGATGGAGAAAATGCTGAAGCGTCTCGACATGGACATCCGCTACTTAGAAAACCGCACCTTAGGCCTCGACCTGAAAATCATCCTCAGTACGATATACGGTCTATTGGTGAAAGACGGCATCAAATAAATAGAAAATATCCAGACTATGAGAAAATACATCCTTTTCTTGATTATTGGGTTGCTGCTGCCTATAGGCATGTCGGCACAATCGTCGATGACCGATGACCAAGTATTCAAGTATATCATCAAGGAGCATCAGGAAGGCACCTCCCAGCAACAAATTGTCGTACAGCTGATGCAGCGCGGTGTTGACATCAACCAAATCCGCCGAGTACGCAAGAAATATGAGCGGTTGGCCAAGGAGCAAGGACTGGGCGCAGTGAGCAACAGCGCAGAGAACAGCAACGACCGTACGCGTACGAAGAAGAGTCAAATGCTGGATTCTCAGTATGATGACAAATTGATGGCTGGCAAGACCAACAAGAACCATTACGACTCCGACCTTCGCATCAAGGACGACGTGATAACCGTCCGCACGTTCGACGAGGAAGACGAGGATTTCCTGGAGTTTCAGGATGAGTTGAACGAATGGCTTCCCGGCGACACCATCACTATGTATGAGAACCTCGTGGAGAAGATGAAGAAACAGAAGAAGAAGATTTTCGGCCACGACATGTTCAACAACAAGAAACTCACTTTTGAGCCCAACATGAACATTGCCACACCGGAGAACTACCGTCTTGGTCCGGGTGATGCCGTCTACGTGGATATCTACGGAGCCTCTCAGAAGACCATCGAGAGCACCGTCTCCCCCGACGGTTCGGTAGTGATAGAAGGATATGGTCCTGTCTATGTGGCTGGCATGACCGTCAGTCAGGCCAATGCCACCATCAAGAAGAAGTTGGGCAGCCGCTACCAGAGCAGTCAGCTGCGTCTCACCGTCGGCGAGACCCGCTCCATCATGGTCAACGTGGTGGGAGATGTGAAGACCCCCGGTACCTATACCCTCTCCGCCTTTGCCAGTGTTTTCCATGCTCTTTACATGGCAGGTGGTGTGACCGACCTTGGAACCTTGCGCAATATCCGCATCTACCGCAACAGCCAGTTGCTGTCGGTGGTCGATATTTACGACTATATTCTCAACGGCCGCATGACCGGCAATGTCCGGTTGCAGGACAACGACATGATTATGGTGGGCACCTATGACTGTCTGGTCTACATCGACGGCAAGGTGAAGCGCCCCATGTATTATGAGATGAAGAAGAACGAGAGTCTTCAGTCATTGGTGAAATATGCTGGCGGTTTCACCGGCGATGCCTACAAAGGTTCGGTGCGCGTCATCCGCAAATCTGGTCGTGAATACTCCATCTACACGGTAGATGAGTTCGACATGCCCTCATTCACCCTCACCGACGGCGACTCCGTCACTGTGGACTCCATCATCGACCGCTATACCAATATGGTGGAGGTGAAAGGAGCCGTCTTCCGCCCAGGTAAATATCAGGTAGGTGGTGACATCAAGACCGTGCGCCATCTGATTGAACAGTCGGGCGGTGTGCGCGAAGATGCCTTCACCCCCCATGCCGTGATGCACAGGATGCGCAAGGACCGCACCCTCGAAGTGCTCCGCCTCGATGTAGACGGAATATTTGACGGCACGAAGGCCGACATCGACCTCCAGCCCAACGATGTGCTGTTCATCCCCACCCGTCAGGATATGATGGAAGACCAGACGTTGACCATCCACGGCGAGGTGTACTATCCCGGTGTCTACCGCTATGCGGCCAATGAGACCATCGAGGACTTCATCCTGCAAGCCGGCGGACTGAAGGAAACCGCCTCGACAGTAAAGGTGGATATCTCCCGCCGGGTGAACAATCCCTCTGCCCTGACCACCGACTCCACCATCGCCATCATCCATTCGTTTGCCCTGAAAGACGGTTTTGTCATCGACGGAGAACCGGGTTTCACCTTAGAGCCTTTCGATGAGGTGTATGTGCGCAAGAGCCCCGGCAGTTACAAACAGCAGAATGTGACCATAGAGGGAGAGGTGCTATTCGCCGGCACCTATACGATTTCGAAGAAAAACATGCGCATCAGTGAGCTCGTGGCGATGGCCGGCGGCCTCAACGACCGTGCCTACTCACGCGGAGCCCGTTTGGAGCGCCGCTACACGCAGGAGGAGCGCATGAATGCCATGGAAGCCCTGAAGAAAGCGCGTGAGCAAGCAGAGGTGAACCTTCAGGAACAGATTGCCCGCAGCGGCAATGCCAGTTTAGCCAATGTGAGCCAGACGCAGCAGTTGCAGAAATACGAGGTGGGCGAGACCTATCCCGTAGGTATCGACCTGAATCTCGCCATGGCCAACCCTGGAGGTGATGAGGACATCATGCTCCGTGAGGGCGACCGCATCATCGTACCCCAATACTCCGGTACGGTGAAGATCAGTGGTGAGGTAATGCACCCCAACAGTGTTGCCTATGAGGTGGGCAAGGGTGTCAGTTACTATATCAACCAGGCAGGTGGTTATGGCAGCAAAGCCAAGAAGCGCCAAACCTACATCATCTACATGAACGGTAAGGTGGCCAAGGTGAGCCACAGTGCAAAGCCACTGCCAGGTTGCGAGATAGTGGTGCCCTCGAAGCCCATCACCAAGACCTCGTTGGCAGAGACGCTGAGCATCGCCACCTCCGTCGGTTCGTTCGCCGCTATTATCGCCACGATAGCCAACATTCTGAAATAGTGTAGTCATGGAAGAGAGAAGCAGCAACAAAATATCCATCGACTTTCTGAATCTGCTCCGTGCGGTGAGAGCAGACAAGAAAATGATGGCATTGTATTTAGTGCTCGCAGCCATTTTGGGACTCTGCGTTGCTTTCGGCACGCCGAAGGAATACCGCACCTCGGTGATGTTGGCTCCCGAGACCTCGTCGAGCAACAGTCTGACCTCCAACATTTCCTCCCTGGCCTCTATGGTAGGTATGGACATGAAGTTTGGAGAGTCGAACGACGCCATCTATCCCGAGTTGTACCCCGACCTGATTCAGTCGACCGATTTCATCGTCAGTCTTTTCCCTGTCATCGTAGAGACCAAGGACGGCAAGGTAGAGACCGACTATTATGACTATCTGCAGAACCATACCCGCAAAGCGTGGTACAAGAAGCCCGCCGAATGGTTGGCAGCCTTAGTGGAGAAATTGAAGAGCGACGATGACACCGGTGGCGGTGCAGACGGGAAGGTAGACCCCTTCCGCCTCAACAAGCAACAATTCAATATCGCCCACAATATCGGCAAGAGCATCGACTGCATGGTGGACAAGAAGACCAGCGTCATCACCATCGAGGTGACCGACCAAGACCCGCTGATTTCCGCCACCATGGCCGACTCTGTGCGCTACCGTCTACAGGATTTCATCACCGAGTACCGCACGAAGAAGGCCCGCAACGACTTAGCCTACATGGAGCAGCTGTTCCTTGAGGCCAAAGAACAATATGTGAAAGCCCGTCAGCAATATGCTGCCTACAGCGACGCCAACCAAGACCTGTTGTTGCAGTCGTACAAATCCAAGCAAGACGACTTGGAGAACGACATGCAATTGAAATACAATGCCTACACCCAGATTTACGAGCAGCTACAACTGTCGAAGGCGAAGGTTCAAGAGAGAACTCCCGCCTTCACTGTTGTGCAGTCCGCCTCGGTGCCCATCAAGCACATCAACAAGTCGAAGTTGTCGGTGATGGTATTGTTCATGTTCTTCGGCGCCGTCATCCGTCTATTAGTGCTGATGTGGAAGAAACGGAGAGAGGTGTTTATCATCGGCTAATTTATGAGCGTGGAAGAACGAGAAGAGCACCCTACCCCATCCTGGAGCGCATGGGACGTATGCCGCAAACACTGGCGCAGCTATGCCGTGGCACTTACCGTAGCCGTGGCAGTAGCCGTTTTAGTGGCCTTGTCGATTCCCCGCACCTATTCCGCCCAAGTGAAACTATCGGATGAGAGCAAGGAGACCGACCTGCTGTTGGGTCTCAACAGTTTTGCCTCATGGGCGAAGACAGCCATGGGCAGCGACCATGAAGGACTCCGCAAGCCCAGCATCTATGCCCAGATTGTCCAATCACCCGTCTTTGCCGAAGAGTTGTCGCGGATGCCGCTGAAAGGCTACGGCAAGGACTATTACCATCACCTGCTCGACGACCGCCGCGTGCCATGGTGGGAAAGTCTGTGGAGCGGCGACTCCATAGACGAGAAAGCCCGCATCATCCACCTCATCCAAGAGAATGTGCGGTCGAAGGTGCAGATGCGTTACAACACCACCACCCTGCAGGTGACCGACCAGGACCCTGTGGTGGCCGCCATGATGGTGGACTCCGCCCGGATTCTCCTGCAGCGCCATCTGGCCGACTATGCCCGTGACCGCGCCTACCGCGATTTGGAAACTGCTGCCGAGAAGGCCAGTCAAGCCCGGGAGCGGTTCGACAAGGCGCGCAACGCGTATGTGAGGTATGCCGACAGCCATCAAGACCTCACCTCGCCCGCCTCAACCTCCGAGGAGGACCATCTCATGAAAGAATACGAGTCGGCGTTCAACGCCTACAGTGCAGACTTGGAGCGTTACCGCCGTGCCGAAGCATTTGTGGGCAAATTCTCCTTCTCGTTTGCAGTCATCAAGAACGCCACAGTGCCCATGAAGCCCACGGGTCCATCGACCATCGGCTATATCCTGTCGCTGGCCTTCATCGCCCTGGTGCTGACCACCTGGTGGGTATTGTTCAACTATCGGAGGCAGTTATGACAAGCATCATCCTGATTATCATCATGAGCATCCTGCTCATAGGCTTTGCGGTGCTTCGCGCCGGCAACCTGTTTGCCCCGTGGACCATCACCGTGAGTGTATGGCTGGCCATTCTCGTGATGTTTCTTTTTCAGGGTGACTTGTTGTATCCTTTAGGGAATCAGTTCTACACCTGTCTGTCACTATGGCTGCCCATCTTCACCATCTCCTCGCTATTAACCTACTATCTGCTTCCCGGCAAGGTGGAGAAAGGACGGAGCAGCGAGCCAGAAATCAACGGGCTGATGTTCAACACGCTGTACGTCATCTCCATGATTATCACCCCGCTGTACCTGTATCAGATCATGAAAGTGGTGATGATGTTCGACAGCAGCGACATGCTCAACAACATCCGTCTGTTGGCGGTATATGGTGACGAGAGTTATGGATTCCTCAACTACTCCTATGTGCTCAACCAGGTGCTGATAGTCGTGGCCATCTGGCGCTACCCGAAAATTCCCCTATGGCAGTTGGTGACCATCATCATAGCCGGTATGATGAGTGCGTTTGCCATCATGGAGAAAGGACTATTGTTCTTCCTGTTCGCTACGGTCATGTACGTGCTTTATGAGAAGCGGATTATCCGAATCCGCCAAATAGGTTTCTCGGTGGTGACAGTGGTGCTGGTGTTCTTCCTCCTCAATGTGATGCGCGAGTACACCGATGATGCTGACGCCGGAGACGGCACCACCTTTCTCGACTTCTTCGCCATCTACGTGCTGTCGCCTCCCGTGGCCTTCGAACGCGTGACGGAAGACCTCACTCCTCAGTTCGGTTCCCATACCTTCCAGACGCTCTACCTGTTTCTCAACCGGTTTGGCGGAGATTATGAGGTGAACATCAAACTGCAGGAATTTGAGTGGGTCCCCCTGCCCACCAATGTCTATACCGTGTTCCAACCTTTCTTTGAAGACTTTTCCTATAAGGGTGTGGCGATGTTCGCCTTGGTCTACGGTTTTGTGAGCGGTCTGCTCTACCGCATGGCCCGCAACGGCAGCGGTTTGGGCAAATGTCTCTACGTATATGTGGTTTATGCCTTGGTTCTCCAGTTCTATCAAGAGAACATCATGATGAGCATCGTCAACGTGATTCAGTTCACGTTCTTCACCTGGCTTATCACCCAACAGAAAATCGACGTGACCTTCCGGTGGTCCGAAATCAACACACAAACAGAAAAACAAGCATTGCAATGAATATACTTCTACCCTTCATAGCCTTTGTGGTGAGTGCTCTGTCAGGTCTCATCCTGATACCCATCATCATGAAATTCTGCAAGAAAAAGAAACTCTATGACATTCCCAACGAGCGGAAAGTGCATAAAAACGCCATACCCCGGCTCGGAGGCATCAGTTTCATGCCCAGCATGCTGTTGGCATTTGTCCTCGCCTTGGCGGTGATGAGCCAACTGACTGGCGAGAAAAGCATCAAGATTAGTTTGTGGACAGGTTGTTTTTTCATCAGTCTGATGCTGATTTACTCTGTCGGTATCATCGATGACCTGTTGGGGCTGGGCGCCCGAACAAAATTTGCCGTACAGATTGTGGCAGCCTCGCTGTTGCCCATCTCTGGTCTGTATATCAACAACCTCTATGGATTTCTCGGCATCAACGAGATACC
>CACXDY010000286.1 GCA_902766505.1 uncultured Prevotellaceae bacterium | reverse complement strand
CCTGGTAGAAAGCCTCTTCTGTTCCGTCTTGCGACAATGCGATGCGCTTGAGTATCGTCGAGAGGAACGGACTGCCCGCTCCCTGCTTGGTCTGCGACCCCGTCTCCTCGTTGTCGAAGATGGCAAGCACCTGGGTGGTGTCTGTAGCCGGGGCGGCCAATAGGGCTTCCAGTCCTGCATGACACATGGAGAGGTCGTCGAGTCGACCTGAGGATAAAAACTCATCGTGCACACCAAACGTGCAGGCCGGGGTGGCATCTGCCAGATACAGGTCGAAATCCAGAATGTCCTCACGGTCTACAGGGCGTTCCTTACTGAGTTCGGCGACGATGACATTCATCAGCATGTCGCCTATCTCCAACTCATTGTTGATGATGCCCAAGATAGGCAGCATGTCTTTCTGCCTGCTCAGTTTCACACCGTCATTCACCTGACGGTTGAAATGTATAGCCAAGTTGCTGATTTGAAGGAGCGGACGTTTCACATGGAGCAGCATCGTCTCGGGATTCAATTCATCCTTTCCACGCAAAATCACTCTTCCGGCAATGGTCAATGGACGGTCGAACCAGGTGGAGAGGATAGGACCACCATAGACTTCTGTATTGAGTTTGACGATGCCACCCTCGCAGAGCATTTCCGCACGGGGCTTGATGCGGAAGGTGGGGGAGTCGCAGTGCGCGCAAATCATGCGGAAACCGCTGTCCGACAGTTTTTCTTTGCCTATGCGGAAAGCATAGACTGAAGAATCATTCTTGGTGACAAAAAATTGGTCTCCTGCCGACACTTTGCCTAAGGGCTCTCTTGGGTCTATACGTTTGAAACCTGCTCTTTCCAATTCATCCACGATATTCTTCACTGCGAGAAAATTCACGGGTGATGCGTCCAAAAACTTCAATAAACGTTTAATCATGTCTTTTTCTTTAGTTTAGATGCGCAAAAATACAAAAAAAATGCGAAAAAGTTTGAACATAAAAAAAATAATTGTATTTTTGTCACCAATTACTACTACAGATAATCCAATACTGACTATTCATTGCGATAATTCGCTGTTTTACTTGATACGTAAACTAACGTTATTCATTTTTTTTCCTAACTTTAATTCTATGCAACATTACTCGAAATTTCTTTCTGTAATCTGTGCTGGATTGTTGACTTGTGCCCTAACGGCTTCGGCGGATACGGGAACAACAGTCGCAAACAGTGGGGCCGTGCTTCAGGCGAAACCGGCCGTACAGGTGAAGGGTGTGGTTCTCGACACGGATGGTATGCCGGTCATTGGAGCCACCGTCATGGAAGTGGGCAGCCAAAACAACGGAACTCTGACCTTGTCTGACGGGTCTTTCTCTCTTTCCGTTGCCAGGGGTGCAAGTCTGAAAATTTCCTACATCGGCTACACGACAGTCACCGTGAAAGCAGAAGCAGGGAAAAACATCCAGGTGGTTCTTGCTGAAGACAACGAGATGCTCAACGATGTCGTGGTCGTAGGTTATGGTACCCAGCGCAAAAAACTCGTCACTGGCTCTACCGTCCACGTGGATGCCGAACAAATCTCTGCCACCAATGCCGTGGATGCTTTCGGCGCTCTGCAAAGCCAGGCTTCAGGTATGAACATCGTGATGAACTCTGGACAACCGGGTGAGAGTTACAAAGTGGTCATCCGTGGTATGGGTACCGCCGGTTCCAACGAACCTCTTTATGTCGTGGATGGCGTGCCGGGAGGCAATATCGCTGATTTGTCACCCAATGACATTGAGTCTATCGATGTGCTCAAGGATGCTGCGTCAAGCGCCATCTATGGTGCCCGGGCTTCCAATGGTGTCATCCTTGTGACCACTAAGAAAGGTAAGGCGGGACATGTGGAGGTGACATTCGACGGCTACCTCGCATGGCAGAACCCCAATACCAATGGGGTGACACCACTCAATGCCAAGCAGTATATGGAAATCAACGACAAGGCTTACCAGATTCAAGGTGTGTCTACCTATGACTGGCAGTCGTTGATACCAAAACAATATGAGCGGATTATGAACGGTTCATGGAACGGAACCAACTGGCTCAAGGAGACAACTGTCGAGAATGCACCGATGAACAATGCGTCCATCAATATCACGGGTGGTAGCGATGTCTCAAGATTCGCAGTTGGCTTCACCAAATATCATCAGACGGGTACCATCGGATATCCCGCCACACCGAAGTTCGACCGCTACACCGTACGTCTCAACTCCGACTACTCTCTGATTAAAAAGCGTGGACGTGATGTGCTGAAGTTTGGTGAGAATATCACTTTCTCGGCCATTAATAAGAAAGGTATTTCTATTGGAGGTATCTATGGCAACAGCATCCGCAACTTGCTGGCCATGTCTCCGCTGCTTCCTTGCTATAACGACGCTGGCGAACTCTATACGTATGCGGACATGCAGGCCGACAAATGGGATTTCAGTGCCGAGATGGCCAACCCGCTGGCAGTCATGAAATATGATGAGGGCAACAGTTATACGAAGCGCCACCGCCTGCAGACCAACTTCTTCCTGGAACTTTCGCCCATCGAGGGCTTGACTTTCAGGTCGAGTGCCGGATGGCTGTATCGCCAAAACGAGGGTAGAAGTTACGTACCCGTCTATGAACTGAGCGCCAAGAAATCTAACCCCAATGACGACGTGCGTCAAAACCAGGGCTATAACACCCGCTGGTCGTTGGAGAATACCATCAACTGGGTGAAGGCTTTCGACAAGCACCATATTGATTTCCTCTTGGGACAATCTCTCGAGAAGTGGGGATATGGCAACACCGTCAGTGTCACCAACTCCAACTCGCTCTTCCCAGGGTCCTTCGATCATGCATATATCTCGAATGCCAACGTGGTGGATCCTGCCTATACGTCCATCAGTGGTGGTCCAAATACACAGGGCGCCTTGTCCTCGTTCTTCGGACGTGTGAACTACAACTACAACGAGACTTACCTGCTTTCTTTGGTTCTCCGTGCTGATGGCTCGTCCAACTTCGCAAGAGGACATCGTTGGGGATACTTCCCCTCTATCTCCGCAGGTTGGGTTATCACCAACGAGAAGTTCATGGAGTCTGTAAAGGATTGGCTCTACTTCTTCAAATTGCGTGGCAGTTGGGGACAGAATGGTAACTGCAACATCGCCAACTTCCAATATGTGGCAACTGTGGCTTTCGACGACCCCTACTACTTCGACAGCAAAGACAACCCAGGTATCGGTGCTTATCCCAATATCCTCCCCAACCAGGACGTGAAATGGGAGACCTCTGAGCAGCTTGACCTCGGTTTCGATGCCAGATTCATCAAAAACAAATTG
>CACXDY010000285.1 GCA_902766505.1 uncultured Prevotellaceae bacterium | reverse complement strand
GTTTATATTTTCACTTTACTCACCCTGTTTCTCTCTTTTATGGTCGCGCCATTCCGCGGACTTTTTATTGCAAGGGAAAATATCGTAACGATTTCTATCATTGATGTATGCGATGGAATCCTCAAGTTGATACTGGTGCTATATCTCATTGTTTGGGATGTTGATAAACTTATTGTGTATTCAATGTTGCTTTCTGGCATCATGTTGCTGAATCTTATCTTTTTTTCTCTCTGTGCTAAAATCAAATATGAGGAATGTGTGCTCTTTCCTAAGGCTAATGAGATAAAATGGAGTATTATGGCCAGACTTTTTTCTTTTGCTGGTTGGACCACCTATAGTACTGCTTGCATCATCGGAAGAAATCAGGGAGTGGCAGTTATTTTTAATCATTTTTTCGGTACGTTGATCAATGCTGCCTATGGAATTGCTGTGCAAGTTGGAGGCACTGTTCAGTTTGTTGCTCAGTCAATTCTCAATGCAATGAGCCCCAGAGTGGTGAAGGCTGAAGGACAAGGAGATAGGAAGGAAATGTTGAAGTTGGCTGGTACCACCAGTAAGTTTGCTTTCTTGCTGCTTTCCATGGCGGCTATTCCTTTGATTTTTGAAATGCCCTACATTCTGGAAACATGGCTTGGAGAGGGCAAAGTTCCTCAGCATGCCGTTACATTCTGCCGTTTCGTTCTCATTGCTGCTGTCTGTGATCAAATGACGGTTGGTTTGGGCGTTGCGAATCAGGCTATGGGAAAAATTCGCAATTATTCTCTGCTTATAAACACAGTGAAGGTTTTGACTTTGCCATGTCTGTGGATTGCCATAAAATTCGGAATGCCAGTTGAATTGACTATGTGGATTTATCTTGCATTCGAGGTTATATGTATGTGCTTACGACTTGTATATCTCAATCGTGTGGCAAAATTGAACGTGAGAGAATATATCGGGGATGTGTTGGTAAAGTTGGTCGTTCCGACGATTACACTACTTGTTGTGGGGTATGTTATGGTATATTTCTTCCATTTTCATTTAAGGTTTATTCTTACAATGATTGTGTCTGTGTTGATTGATGCCTTTGTTATTATCTTCTTTGCATTGGACAAAAACGAAAGGGCAATGTTGCTGAGTTTTATAAAACGTGGGAAAAAATGAAGAAATTAATTCTTTACATACAGAATCTCTGGTTCCTGTTCTTAGGTATTGTGGCACCGAAGAAGATGGCCGACAAGCATTTCTATAGGTCTTTTGGAAGGCATATTGACTGGGAAAACCCAAAAGATTTGAACGAGAAAATCAACTGGCTGAAATTTCATTCCAATTTGAATGAATGGGCGCGGCTGGCTGATAAGTTTCTGGTTCGTGATTATGTGAAAGAAAGAGGATGCGGTTCATTATTGGTAGAACTCTATGGCAGTTGGGACAAGCCTGATGATATAGAATGGAATCTATTACCCAACCGTTTTATCATTAAAACAAATAATGGTAGTGGCAAAGTCTTTATATGTGAGGATAAGTCTACTCTTGACATCAAGCAAACGATAAAAGATATCCGTCAAATGATGAAAAGACATTTTGCCGATTTCTTTGTTGAACCGCATTACAAACTTATTAAGCCTTGTATTATTGCGGAGGAACTCCTATATGTTGAAAAACAAAGTGCAAAGTCTACGTCGATAGTAGATTATAAAATCTGGTGTTTCAATGGAAAGCCGGCCTATGTGCTGATTATTCTCAACCGCACCGGATCAAGGATGAATATGGCTCTATATGACATCGACTGGAATAATCATTCTGAGTATATAGTGGAAAATCATCATTATGAGAGAATGAAAGAGCCTGTCCCTATGCCTTCTTGCTGGAAACAGATGGTGGATGCTGCTGCTATCCTTTCCAAGGGATTGCCTCAGGTGAGGGTTGATCTCTATGAGAATGACGGAAAGCCTTATTTTGGGGAACTGACACTTACATCTGCAAGCGGACTCCATAATTACTTTACTCAGGAGTTTCTGAGAATTCTTGGCGATATGTGCGTCATTGAAAAGTAGTAAGCGTTTTTTATACTTTAATTATGGCACTGAAAGAGACGAAATGGTTACCTTTTTGCATGAGCGCTGTTCTAATCATAAGAATGGCGGTCAGTTTTAATGTTATGCCAATTCTTTCTCCTCTTTCTTATCTTGTATGGGGACTTTGCCTGCTTTTTTTTGTGGTTATGCTCACTTTGTTTGTGAAGGAGAAGAAAATCACAAAGTTCGGAATCGCGGTTTTTCTGTACTATGTATTCCTTTTGGCTTTCACTATTTTCAATGGCAATGACGTTCTAACGGCTGCCTATAATTCCATAGAGGTGTTTTTGCTATTGCTTTTATTTGCATATTTTGAGGAGGGAAGGGGAATTGTAGTAAAAGGATGTGCAGTGGCTTTTTCCCTTGCCATTTACGCAAATCTTGCCATTATGATAATGTTCCCCAACTGGGTTTTTGAGGCAGACAGTGTTGGCGATGCGTTTTTTTTAGGTGGTAATTACAATCAGATGGGTGCCAGAATGATCGGGGGAATTGTATCGAGCGTTATTTGTGTGAAGAGTAGCAAATGGTGGATTCTTAACACGGTGGGACTCATTTTGGTGTCGGTTGTGACATTGGGACTTGTAGGGTCGATGACTGCCACTTCAAATATTATCATCTTCTCTCTTTTCTGTCTTGTGCCTTCTGTCAGACTGAAAAAAATAGGTATAGTTGTCTTTTTTATCTTCTTTCTCTTTTTTCAGTTTTTTGTCTGTTTCAACGGTGAAGGACTACACAATAATGAATTTGCGCGCTATCTTATTGTCGACCTTTTGGGGAAGGATATTACCTTCACAGGAAGAACGATGTTGTGGGATTCTGCCTCTCGTTTATTCTCACAGTCACCAATCTTTGGATATGGGGTTGTCGACACCGAATGGTATTTGGCAAATCTTTCCACAGCGGCTATCGGACCTCATAATTTTTTATGGGCAATTCTGATTAATGGTGGAGTTGTTCTTTTGGCAATGTTGATTATTGTTGCGTTTGTTGCTATATATAGATGTTTTAAGGATCTTGACGACATTGGTTGTCTGATTCTTGCAGGGATTGTGACGATTTTGTTTATGATGACAATGGAGGTGTATCCAACCTTTTTCCTTTTGCTGTTTTTTGCTTTTGCTTATTATTATAAAGATATAAAAACTCAGTTTGAATCAAAAAAAACGAAGAATGTGTAAGTTGTCAATCGTTATGCCGGTGTTTAACGGACATGAACTCCTTAAAGTCATGTTAGACAGCATCTTGAATAATACTTTTCAAGATTGGGAACTGATTCTCGTTGATGATGGGTCTGATGACGAGACATTAAGTTTAATTGAACAATACAGACAATCCGACAGCAGAATCTTATTTCTTCGTCGTGATGCAAATGAGGCGAAGGGCGCTCCAACTTGCAGAAATAAAGGGCTGGACCATGCCCGGGGAGAGTATTTGGTGTTTTTCGACTCTGATGACTACATCACTCCATTTTGTTTGCAGCAAAGAGTGGAAATGATGGATTCCCACCCAAATGCCGATTTCCTTGTTTTTCCGTCAGGACATTATGTCGATGGAGATATGGATGACGTCATCAACGACACTGTTTTCGGGTATCCCGTGTTTGCCGACGACATTTCGATGTTTGCTATGAGAATCCTTCCGTTCATCGTATGGAATAACATATATAGAAGACGGTCAATAGTAGATAAAGGCGTGAGATGGGACACAAATTTGAAATCTTTGCAGGATGCTGATTTTAATCTTCAGTGCTTGCTGAGCGGAATGAATTATGAATATATTGATGCCCCTTCTGATTATGCTTATCGTAATGTGACTGCGGCTTCGTCGGTGTCGACGGGTATTATTTCAGATGCGCATAAGGCAAGCCATCTGTATGCCATTAATAAATTCTATGAGATGCTCCAATCCCGGTTCGGCCATCAATACGACTCTCAACTTTATCGTGGTACACTGTTCATTTTTAATAGTGTGACAAGAATCCGT
>CACXDY010000284.1 GCA_902766505.1 uncultured Prevotellaceae bacterium | reverse complement strand
CTGTTCTTGTTCAGGACGCCTTACTTTATTCTCCAAGTTCAAAGCACCTTCAAAAATTGAACGGTACGTATTCTTCTACCCTCGCACCCCATGCACTGACCCCAAAGGGACGGCAGACGTGCGATGCTTCTTGTACTACTTCTCTGTCTTTAACAAATCATTTCAAAGAGCGATTGCTTTCTTTTGCTGACAGCTCGTTTTTCAAGCGCAGCGAATGCAAAGGTAAGCAGATTTGTAATACCCTCCAAATTTTTTGGCGATTTTTTTTCATTGGAGGGCAAAGTTTTCGGATTTGTTTACAAAACCGACTTGTAATCAGTAATTGTCAACTAATAATTGGTTATTTTCAACAATAAATGATGAATTAACCATCAATCATTATGCGGGAATTTACACTTAACGGGGCGAGCCCCATTTATATAATATATAATAATGTGTTTATTCCCCTCCTCTATCATCCATGATGACCTTGACACCGTTCATTAGTTGGTTGAAAGTGACCATGAGGCTGTCGACATTTTCATCCACTTCAAGAGAACTTGTCTCAATCTCATCGGACTGCGGGTATTTGAAGAAGGTGACATATCTCTCGGCACCGTCGCAAATACACTTAGCGCGGTATGACAACCTGTTGTTTTTTCCTTTGGGATATGCCATGTTGACAAATGCATCCTTCTGAGAGTATTTCTGCTGAAGACTTGCTGCCAAGGAGAAAGCAGAATCAGGGTTCACATCCAGCAACTGCAGCAACTGCCCTTGAAGGGCGGTCAACTGAAGCGATACGTTTTCCAATTCAGCAAGAGGACAGAAAGCCGAGTCGGTGACCACGTCGCCATCGATGACGATTTCCCTGTCGGAGAAATTATTGTCGAGATAATGTTGAATTTTCTTTTTATCTGAGCTGCAAGCTACAAGAGTCATGACAGCACACACAGCAATCAAAAATTTTCTCATAATTGTGGTTGAACGTCTTATTATGTTGCGAAGGTACGAAAAAAAAAGCAATCAGCCATCATCAACTCCTGAAAAAGTGAAAAATCACAGTTTAACAGGAACCGCGAGAACAAATTCAGTCAAATCAGCCTTCGTGAGATGAGCTTTGACGGCAAATCCCACAGACAGTCCTCCAGCCTTTGGTATTTCATATCTCACCCCTATCTTTTCATAATAGGGTTTTTCTATTTGATTGGCGTTATGTCCCATGTGGCGGTAGAGGTAATAGCCGAGTGAAACTGCCAGGCTCAAACGATGATAGAACACCTGGTGTTTAAGAGAGAGGCCAAAAGACCATGGGCTGTGCGGCAAATCGACCTTATTATATTTCTCGTCGATCTCGGCCACCCTGTCGGCATAGGTTCCATAGAACAAATCAGCTCCCACCCCAGAAGCCCATTTTCTGTGATAGCGATACATGAGATCGGTCTGGAAAGAGTAAGCAAGGTATGCTTTATAGTGGTTTGTGCGATAACCCGGCTCACCTTTTGGAGTAGAATACTGTGCAAGCAACCATTCCTCGTTGAGAGCTTTCGCCCCCACCCCCGCTGAGAAATTCAGATAAAGGTTCTTAGGATGAGGTTTGGAGGAATAAGCCGCCTTTCCTTCTGCCAGGGCCTTGAAGTAAGGAACATAAACGAGTGCGACCGACGGTCCTAAGAAGTTGACACCTTTGTTGGGCCTGTTCAGCGCTCCATTGCTGAGGTGCCAGAAATCCAGGCCGGCCCTGATGCCCCAGGAGTCAGCAAACCGATAGATGCCGTGAAATCCCGCCTCGAAGAAGACCAGCCATCTCGACCCAATCAGTTCGTTGTCCACATTATTATAATTATTATATTTGCTTTTTGAATATCCCACTCCACCAGACAGAGCGTAATCCACCTGCCACCGGCTATTTCTGAAAAAAGGTCTGACGAACGAAGAATGCAAAGCCACCGAATTGCCCATTTTCGAGTCGTAGTCGACCATTTCGGCCATCCCCCATTCAGGTGCAGGCGTTTTTCTCATCGTCACGCCATGATTGAAGCCGATTTTCAATCCAGTGCTGATGACCGGATATCCCCAATCAGCCGCATAATCACTGCTGTCAGCCGGTAATTCCACATGGTCGACCATCACATCAAAGGCCAAATTTTGGGTTCCTTTTTGCCACATTCTTTGGTAATGGTCTACAGCGAGCGCCTTCCCCGGATTCACGCCAACCGTGAATCCCCAACGCTGTAGGGAATCTGTCGGTTCGGCACATACCCGGGAAGCTATCAACAGGAAAAGAATCAAGAAAGACTTTTTCATCCGGCCAAAGAGAATATTGTGAGTGCGTTGTTTGTAGTCGTTGTAGCGACAGTATCCACATCTACGTCATAGCAAACCGCCAATTGCTGTATCACATTCGTCAAGAAGGAGCTCTCGTTGCGCTTTCCCCTCATCGGGACAGGAGCCATATAGGGAGCATCGGTCTCAACAACGATTCTGGAGAGAGGTATCTGCTGCACGACCTCAGGCAGTTTGCTCTTCTTGAAAGTCAGCACCCCACCAATCCCCAGAGCAAAGCCATCGAACTCAAGCAGCTGTCGGGCTTCCGTCAAGTTTCCGGTAAAGCAATGGAAGACACCTCCGTGAAGTCGGGCCTTATATTTTCTCAAGATTCCCACCAACTCGTTTTGAGCTTTTCTGCAATGAATCATTAAAGGCATACCCAAGTCGCACGCCCACTGCACCTGGCATTCGAAGGCCTCCAACTGCTGGTTCTCAAACTCCCTGCTCCAATAGAAGTCCAACCCCACCTCGCCAATGGCGATGTAGAGTCCTGGGAGACAAGCCTTTATCTGCTGCAACACCTCATGGTAATCATCCCTGACCTCTTCGGGATGCAGTCCAGCCATAGGGTACAACAGTTGTGGATATTGCCGGCATAAAGGAATAATCGCTTGTGTGGTTGGCAGATCAATAGCGGGTATGAACATTTTGCAAGCTCCCGCCTGTATGGCCCGTTGAATCACCATCTCTCTATCCTCATCGAACTCAGAGGCATCGAGATGGATGTGCGTGTCAATAAATCTCATCCTATTTTTGGTTTCTCATTTCTTCTATAATAATAAACTACGCCATATTTACGGCATGCATCATATCTCTCTTCATCATGGAGGTCGGCGAAATGCTGTTCTATCTGATTCCATAAGTCAAGGATTACGCCGTCGGTCTCCGGCCTCAACTTGCCGATGTCGTCCAATGCACTTTTTGAACGAGCCTGATACTGCCGCTGAGCATCATACATACCCTTGAACACATCAAAATGAGTCATGACAGCACCGATGGGCGGTGACAAGATAGGTTTTCCTCCAGATTTCAGTCTTTTTTTCTCCCCTTCGATGACCAGGGGAGCCCATTTCATGACCGCTTCGGCAGTTTTCAGATAAGGCACGGTCATGTTTTTGGAGTCCAACTGATAGAAAGCCAAATTCTTCCTGTCGATTTCTCCCCTTTCGACGGCGAGAAACAGCACTTGAAGGAAATGACTGACATAGGTCATTGCCCTTTGCTGCAGTGGGACAATTCTTTTGGCATACCTAACCTGCGTCCTTATGGAAAGGCGGTATTGGTCGGACGCATCAGAAAGTTCAGCGTAGATTTTTTGTGCTTTAGCCAGCAAAGACCTGTCGATGAATCGCCCTTCGACCGTATACACGTCATTATTGTCGATGAGCATCTGCAAGGCTTTCAACCTTGCGGCATCCGTTTTGGGCAGTCTTCGGTAAGGCATTATTTTGGCTGTCAGAATTCTCTATTCATCAACACTTTGGTGTAGTCCAGAATTTCCTGTTTTCTGTCAGCATCCACCTTCACGGCATCGAGGTATTTTAATCCTTCCTGGAAGTAGAAATTGATTTTCTCCTCAGCCAATCTGTTTACGCCTATTTCATTATACAGTTCGGTGACCGCAGCGATTTTCTCCTGCAAATCCGGATTCTGCTTGTCAATCCACATCTGCAAAGTTTCTCTTTGCTTGTCATTGGCAAGCGCGAGTGCATTGATGAGCAGGTAGGTTTTTTTATTGCATGCGATATCGCCGCCGATGTTTTTGCCAAAGACCTTGGTATCACCATAGACATCCAGCAAATCATCCTGAAGTTGAAAAGCCAATCCGATTTTCTCGCCGAAAAGATAAAGATTTTCCGCATCCTCGACCGGAGCATCGGCCAGGATAGCCCCCATTTTGGCAGAACAAGCCAGGAGTACGCTGGTTTTGAGTCTGATCATCTCGATATACTCTTCCTCCTTGACATCATTTCTTGTTTCGAAATCCATATCATACTGCTGTCCTTCGCCTATCTCCAAGGCAGTTTTGGTGAAAAGGTCGTGAATTTCCCTCAACTTGTCATCACGGCACTCCGCCATTTGCCGGAAAGCAAGAACCAGCATGGAATCGCCGGAGAGAATAGCCGTATTGGCATTCCATCTCTTATGTACAGTGAGATGTCCCCTTCTCAAGTCAGCGTTATCCATCAGGTCATCATGCAACAGCGTATAATTATGGTAAGTCTCGATGGCACAAGCCGTAGGAAGAATCGTCTGTGGGTCATCCTTGAAGATATTATAGGCGAGGAGCATCAATGTGGGTCTGATTCTCTTTCCACCCAAAGACAAGACGTACTTGATGGGCTGATAAAGCCCTTGCGGTTTTCTATCATACACAGTGTTGTCAAGATAATCGTTGACTAACTTCAGGATATCATTGGAATTGAACATCATATATCATTAATTAACATTACAATTTAAATACGACAGGCATCTGCACCAGTGTCCTGCAATTCTTGTTGCCACATCTTCCAGGTTCCCATTTCGGCATCATCCCCATCACACGCAGCACTTCCCGGTCGAACACCGCCTCTGAATTCTTGACGAGACGCACATCCGACACCGAGCCGTCGGCATTGACAATGAACTCCACGACCACCTTCCCTCCGACCTTCGCTCTTTTTGCTGTCTCAGGATATCTCAGGTTGGTAGTGAGCCACTTCATCAACTTAGCCATTCCTCCAGGAAATTGCGGAAGTTGGTCTACGGAACCCAGGCTTTTCACCTCTTCCTGTTTCTCAGGCTCCTCTTCCGGCTCTTCCGGCTCTTCGGCGGGCTCTTCCACCAGTTCCGTCTCCACGAGTAGTTTCTGTTCCTCCTTCTCCTTATCATCCGGCGAATCCTCCTTGGCATTTTCCACCACCTCGATTTGGTCACTTTGATTGGGAGTCAGCGGTTCCGGTTCAGGCAAGGAGTTGACCACTGGAGGCATAAAATCCATATCCTCAGCGATTTCATCGAGGAAATCGCTGTCGAACATCTCATCATATTCATCGAAAGAGTATTCGATAGCCACCACGAAAGCCACTAAGGCCACTACTATTCCTATCAGGAATCCCAATGGTCTTTTCCTTTCCAAGTCGGCCTTTCTGGATTTCTTTATCTCCATTATTACCTAACCTTTGCAACAATTGTCCATCACAGAAAACTTGAAAAAAGCATTCTCCATCCAATAAACGGGGAAAAAAGACGTTATTAGAATAATGAGGACATCGTTACATCATTCAAATTACAAAAATAGCGCAGATATTTGAAAAAAGGTGTATCTTTGCCAAAAAATTACGGAAAAAGGATGAAAAAAGTGTGTTTAGTACTCTTCTGTGCGCTTTTGACGCTTCTTGCAGAAGCCCAAGAGAGCCGTACGACCTATAACTTTCTCCGAGTACCCGTAAGTGCCCATGCCTCTGCTCTTGGAGGTTACAACATTTCCATCATAGAGGATGACGCCAGTCTCATTTTTTCCAATCCAGCCCTGCTTTCATCCGTGAGCGATGGTACCGTCGGTTTGAATTACATGAACTACATGTCGGGGGTGAATACGGCGAGCGCCACCTATAACACATCGCTGAAAAACCAAGTCTCTCTGGGTGCGAGTGCCCAATACATGGGTTATGGAACGATGAAAGAGATGACGGCCGACAACGTGCAGACAGGTGAGTTTTCCGCCCGCGACATTTCCCTGGGAGCCTATGTGAGTTATCAACTCACGGAACACATCACAGGCGGTATCTCCGCCAAATGGATAGCCTCCTATATCGGAAATTACAATTCCATCGCGATGTGTGCGGATTTGGGTTTGAACTATTATTCAGAGGCGCACGATTTCTCGGTCTCAGCTGTGGCCCGCAATCTTGGCGGCCAACTAAAGGCCTACGATGACACCTATGAGAAACTTCCGTTTTCACTGGATGCCGGTGTGAGCAAGAAACTTGCCAGTGCCCCACTCCGCCTCTCGACCACCATGATAGACCTCACCCATTGGAACGACAAGGTGATCGAACATCTTGCCGTCGGTGCAGACGTCTTCCTATCCAGTCAAATATGGCTTGGCGGCGGTATCAACTTCAGGAAATACCGTTCGATGGAAGTAGGCAGCGGTGAGCACCGGAGCAGTCATGGTGCAGGTTTGACCCTCGGCGGCGGCATCAACCTGGAGCGTTTCAAGCTGAATGTCTCCTGGGGCCGCTATCATGTGTCATCCTCTTCTATTATAGCCAACATATCATTCAATATATAACGAACATGAGAAAAATAACCATAGCAATAGACGGTCATTCCTCTTGCGGCAAGAGTACGATGGCCAAAGATTTGGCCCGTGAGATAGGCTATATCTATGTTGACACAGGTGCGATGTATCGTGCCACCACCCTATTTGCCCTCCGCAACGGCTGTTTTTCCGAGTCAGGCTTAGACGAGGCCCTGTTACAGGAGCTCCTTCCAGAAATGGAAATCTCTTTTTGTTTCAACGAGGAGACCTGTCGCCCCGACACCTATCTGAATGGAGAGAATGTCGAGTCGGAGATTCGCGGCATGGAAGTATCCAGCAAAGTCAGTCAAGTGGCCGCCCTGGGCTTTGTCAGGGAAGTGATGGTAGCACAGCAACAGCGTATGGGCAGGGACAAAGGTGTTGTTATGGACGGCCGTGACATTGGTACCGTGGTCTTTCCCGATGCCGAGCTCAAGGTGTTTGTCACTGCCGCCGCCGAGGTGCGTGCGCGCCGTCGTTACAATGAGCTGTTAGGCAAAGGCGAGGAAGCCGACTACGAGGAAATCCTGAAGAACGTGCAAGAGCGCGACTATATAGACAGTCACCGTGAAGTAGGTCCGCTGCGCCAGGCAGAAGATGCCATTTTGCTCGACAACAGCGACATGACAATTCCCGAGCAGAACGAATGGCTGCTTGCCCAATACTACCGTGTAGCGGGCGAATAGTCCTCCAAGTATTTCTGTATTTATTAGTAACCCTTTACATAAAAGAAAGTGTGGCGTTCTATTGTGCCACACTTTCTTTTCGCATTTATTCTATCACAGCCTTTCATGCTGGCTGTTGTAAGGTGAATATGCTTGGGGTGTTTTTCCAACTATCCTAAATCCTTCCTTTGTAAGGAAGGACTTTTTTCTTTTCCTGTCTTGAAGGGTTGCATGTGGTTTCCTTTATGCTGAGTTATTATAATTATCTGATTTTCAAGTCATTTTTGTATTGTTTCACAACCACCTAAATCCTCCTTGTCCTAAGGAGGACTTCGACCTCTCTCCCAAGGCCCTCTCCCCTGACCAGGGAAGAGGG
>CACXDY010000283.1 GCA_902766505.1 uncultured Prevotellaceae bacterium | reverse complement strand
GGTCCGGTCTCCTCGTCTTTGGCGATTTGTTTGGGGTCTTTCACCAATTTCTCCATCCGGTCGGCCCATGAACCATAGTAACAGGTTTGTCTGAGGATGTCGAGGAATTTCCTTGCCGCCTGTTTCTCTTTGTTCATGATGGCACATCGGGCCAGATATTTCAGCAGTTCCACATTCCATCCGTATTCCACCCCATCCTCCATGCAAATGCGGTGGCATTCATTCATCATACCATATTGATACAACATCATGCGTCCTGCGACATGATACATATAGACGGGGAGCGGAGTGTTGTTTTTCTTTGACCCTTTGGGAAACCTGTACATTTCATTACATTGGCGACCCAACCGGCTCAAGGCCAGATTGTGCATCATCACAATCGACCTTGTCGGTTCACAATCCTGTTTGGCTCCTTCTTCAATGACCCCATCCCAGTTTGTATTTTCCACACACCGCTGCATACGAAGCTCATGATGGAAATTGGGGTCTTTATACCAGAAATAGTAGACACAGCCTATGACAGCAACCAACACACACCCTTGTTTTATCCACTCCATCACGGGGCGTTTCGGTGTTTTCCACTCCCTGCAGCATATTAGAGTCAGCAGCAGGAAAAAAGCAGCCAATATATAATAAGGAATGTAAAATTCAGGATAGCTATCGCTGATTGTAAAGACAGGAAGGGCAGTCGTATAGATGTCTTTGAGATTTGTTTCGTAGTATACAAAATAATAGTAGAGCAGCGGTATCAAGATGACGCACAGCAGAGCAGTGACACTCAAGATGATTTTGTTGCTGGGTTTCGCATTTTGACGCCAAACAAGGACACCCATCAAAAGTGCGGCAACCAAAGCATAGACTCCCATCAACGGATATCCAACCAGCACCACCAGCGCAATGAAAGCTATACGCAGCCAAAGTTTTTCAGGCAATTTACGGAATGCCCAGAATAAGGCTGTACCAGCCGTGACGCCCAAGGTGGCCACATAAAAGAAACCACGCAGTTTGATTACATAGACCCAATACCCCAACTGCATATTAGCCATCAACAAGATGGCGATGGGCACCAATGTCAGCACCTGCCATTTCTCTGGGATGCTGAAAGCCCGTTCGGTGAGCCACATGAGCAACAGGAAACAACCGCAAAGCAGGATGACGCCCACCCATGGATAGTAGAAATGCTGAGTTAAGAATGCTCCCAAATAAGAAAGCATCCCTCCCGGCACGACCATTTGTTGGTGGAAGAACATAGAAGAGTGTAGGAAAACGTTGTGTTGCTGCACCTTCCATAGAAGGTCGGCTTCGTAATACAACAGGGCAAAAGCCACCAAGACCAGAGCTAAAAGCCACAGGGCAATATGTTTCAGTATTTTCATTCTGGAATCAAGGTTGATACATATTATCCGCAAAGGTACGAAATCTTTTAAAAGGAGAATCGAAATAAGGGAAAGAAAATGACCAAGGTGGTACTATATTAAAACTATTTTCGTTTTTTGCTTGTCTATTTTTAAAAATAAGCCTATTTTTGCGGAGTATTTTTAATAGTTTGGCGGATTCATAAATGACAACTACTATGAAACAGTTATTCTTACTGATGACATTCCTTCTCATGCCATTGACACTGCTGGCACAAGAGGAGCGTGAGATAATTCCAGTAGATTGGAAAGAAATAAAAAAAGTGGCCGAACAAGACCCGCAGCGGATAAAGAATCTTGTGGAAAGAATGTCGGCAGAAAAACTTGACACCACCATGACCTGGCAAGAGCGCATTTTGGCGTTCTATGGGCATTCATACATTGCTCCCAATTCCGACATCAGTGAGGAAGCGGATTTAGACAAACTGATGAATGAAAAGAAATACAAGGAATGCCTTTCATCCTCAAAGGAAGTGCTCAAGAAGAATCCCTTAAGTATAAAAGCCCTTCAACTTGCGTCATACTCCATCGTCTATATGTTGCGAGATTCTACCCACCATTATGACGTAAGCAAAGAAGAAGGACAAATCTATTACAACCGTATGTTCAGGATATTCAATACGATGGCCAAGACGGGAAACGGAACCAAGGAACGTCCTTTTTATGTAACTTCGGTATCTGATGAATATATGTTTATGCGATACTACCTGGACTTATGGAATATTTCGAAGCAAACTCTCTCAGACAACTGCGATGTCATCGAATTGAAAGAGACAAGCAAATACTACTCCAACAAAGAGATTTACTTTGAAATAACCCGTGTGCTGGAATCGTATGAGCAACTATTCAAATAGTTGATAAAGAATACTATCTATCCTCAAGCATTTCGGGGAAAGTTGCTACAGGCCGATTTCATATTGCGCAATTTGGCCGGTCGCCCCACTCGGTGACAACCGGCCGACTAAGAATTTCTTTTGATTCTATTATTTCTTGCCGTAAATAATTCCCACCCCAGTCAACATGCCAGGTACCTGCATCCACTTTGGTACAGGTATCTCCCGACAGGAGTCGGCATAGTGAATCTCACTCACGGCATCTCTTTTCAAACTATCTATCATAATTTGAAAATCACCATAGACAGACTTCTGTCCGAACAAATCCTGCAAGGCGAAAGAGCCCCCTTTTTTCAGTACACGCAAGGTTTCTCGCAATAGTTCCTCCTTGCTTCGTCCGTCGTTCACCTCATGATAGACGAAGTTGCTGACCACGGCATCGAAAGTTTCGTCCTCGAAGTCAAGATGATTGGCATCACCCTGCTTGAAAGTGCAGCGACCGGCCACCTGTTCTGCTTCAGCATTGTGTTGGCACATCCCCAAACTATAGTCCCATTTGATTCCCCAATAGTCGATGCCAGTGCAGTGAGCCCCGGGGAAACGCTTGGCACACCGGATAGTCAGCGCACCTGCTCCACATCCTACATCCAACAGCCGGCCACGGCCATCCCATGGCAAATGTTCGGCTACATACTCATGTACCTTTCCCATCATTCCACCGCCGCCAAAAGAAAAAGCATGATGGAAAGCGGTCATATAACAGGAGAAGAACAAAGAAATAGAGAGAAGGAGCGCTATCATGATGATGACCAACACAGCCCAATGATATACGATTGAGAAATATAAAAGGACGATACCTGCAAGAGTAATGGTGTAGAGCAAAGCCAACAGTTTCGTGGGAACCCAGTTCCCGTATTCGGGTTTCATGTTGTCTTTCATTTCAGTATTCCTTTAATGGTCGCATATGATGGTTTCTTCTTGAAGACCTCTACTTGGCTGAACCCTGCCTTTTCCAGCATATCTTTCAACTGTTCAGGTGAATAGACGGTCATCCCCTCAACTACATTTGTCCATACAGAATCGCCCTCTATCACTTCCAACATGATGGCAAATTGTCCACCCGGTTTCAACACCCGCTTCACTTCTTGGAAACACTGTGGAAGATTAGGCCAGAAATAGACGGTTTCCACGGCAGTCACAACATCAAACTTGCGATTCTCCCACGGGAGGTTGTCGGCAGAACCCTGTTCTACAAAGACCTGGGAACCCAGCAACCGTTTATTCACATTTCTCGCCTTGGAGACACTCTCTTCGGAAATGTCTATGCCATAGACTTTTCCGTTAGGACATCTCTTTAGCAGACGTTTCAGCGTGGCACCACCACCACAGCCGATATCGAGCATTATCATTCCACCACTAAATGTAATGTGTGTAAGTCCCCAGTTGGTGAGTGGTGCATGACCGAAGTTCATGAAACGCAGCATGCATCGTCCCAAGAAGCCTTCGGGACGTGCACACTGACTAAAAAAATCCTTGAAAATATTCTTCATACCCTAATATTATAATAGTTGACAATCCTTGGTTATTTGCTGGTGAATGTCCCTTCCGGATGTTCATCCTGCCATCGGCGTTCGGCCTCAGAACCAGGCTTTGTGATGTAATAATAACAACAGTTGTCGCCTGCAGCAAGAGTCTTATCACGATGGAGAACTGCCCCCATGGCCTCGAACAAGATATAATCAGTTTTGCACATGGCTGGGAGGATGTCCAGATGGCCCCGGTCGCAAGCCAGTTTGCACAAACCGCAACGGGTGTAGTACAACGTGAACTCCTCATCTGCCTTCCCCTGTTTATAATGGGCCTGCCAGTTATAGGGAGAGTCGATGCGGTTTTCCCGTTCGGATTGTTTCATCTTGCTTTCCTGGAATTTCCTTGTGAAAGGTTTTGCCGCCCTTGTCATTTTGAGCATCAGGGGCATGGAGATGGACGCACGGCACATCTTCTCATAGAGAGGGAGTGACATTTGTGTGCCGTATCTCTCATTGGCCGTCTCATAGATTGCTATCCACACCATTCCACCAATGAGGTTTTTCTTCAGACTGTTTTCCCGGTAACTACCTATAGAGGGAGTGGCCGTCACAATTTCGCGGAACCTTTTCTTAGCCTCTTTACGAAGCAAGTGAAAATCCCACTGAGGACATTCTTCCCGTAAAGCCCCGAAGCATGTGCCTTGCATGAAATGCCACATCAGTCTGTCTGTCAAAGTATATTTCATGAGCATCACATTTTAACATTGCAAAGGTAGAGAGTATTCAAAGAACAGACAATACTCAAAAATTGGTAAATTCAGTTTCAGGCCCGACAGCCCCACATTTGGACAAAAACATTTGTTTATAAAAAAAAATGCACTACCTTTGCCCCACATATCAGTCGTATTATCATGGATTCAGAAGAAAAACTTATCGGACGAACACGAAAATGTGAGGCGAAGGTACCAGTTCGTTTAGGCAGGTCTATTATATTGTATTCAGACGAATATTGAGTAAAAACATCGCATATTATGCGACCTCAATGTCTTGTATAAAGGAAAGAAATCTATCTGCGAAAGAATTCAAAACTCGATGCAGACAGATATCAGAAAGGCGATTTGCCATTGTCTAACCTGGTCCGTAAATACTGCTCGTATATCGTTGCAAGTAAAGAGAATAGCAAAAAATAGAAATGTAAACTTATGAATTTTAACTATGACCAGAGAAGAATCAAAGGCGCGTAATGCATTGGAGAAGGTCTCAAATAAGTGTAGGAAACAAGTTGGAAAGAGGTTCGGCTGGAAACAAAGCGACTATCTCAATTGGAAAATAGATTCAGGCTATTATTTCAGCTTGTGTCATTTGGTCTTGGAGCAGGTTGAGCTATCTGTGAAGCCATACTTTATTGATGATTTATGGTGGGACATATTTGAGTTGCCAGAATGCAAACAAGCACCTAAGAGTTTAAGAGGTAATGGAACTTTTGCTGTTCCGGATGTACACTTGAAGGAGTACATTGTCTTTGATACGGGCAAAATTCCAGTTTACACAGAAGATGATGTGGTCGCCCGATGGGAAAGCACGTTCAATACTATAGAATCAGACATTGCCCGTTTCTTCAGAGAGAATCCCAATCCCGATAGTTTTTGCCCAACAGGACGAACTAACCGTATTTACGATT
>CACXDY010000282.1 GCA_902766505.1 uncultured Prevotellaceae bacterium | reverse complement strand
TCATCATTTCAAGGAGATTATTGTCTTTAAGGAAAGCAACCCCGACAAGGTGGTGCTTTTATTGGGTAATCACGACCTTCATTATTATTCAGAACTGTTCTGCCAGTATGCAGGTGGTACAAGGTACAACAAAGCCTATGCCGAACGGCTGAATGAGTTGTTTATGCAGCACCGGAAGTGTTTCCAACTGGCTTATGAGACGGAAACGGCAGGCCAAAGGTTCCTTTTTACCCATGCCGGGGTGGTGAAGAGATGGTATGACATGTTTGAGTCAGTCATCGGAGAACTGAATGCCGAACATCTGAATGACCTGTTGGAAACTGACGCAGGCATGCTCACTCTCACGGCTATTGGGAGAAGTCGTGGTGGCCCCTGCATGGTGGGCAGCATGGTCTGGGCCGATGTTCGTGAGATGAGCCGGTATGGTCAGTTGCCGGGTATATTCCAAATTTTTGGACATACCATGATGGACAGTCCTTTCGTGGAAGAGGATTTCGCTTGTTTGGACTGCCAGAAACCCTTTGTCCTCGATGAGGATGGAACCATCGAGGTCTTTCAGTAAAAAGTTCTAACAAAAGGAAAAATATGTGATGCTTTGCTTATCTTGCAAAGCAAAGCGTTGCATGCCTTTTTTGAGGAAAAGGGAGCAGAAACAGGGGGATTAGTTCCTATATTTGTACAGCTTTTTAGATGAAAAACAGCTTCTTTTAATTGCAATATTTAATGATTTCCACTTGCTTGCGAAAGTCGGTGGCTTTTTTGCGGAAAATTAAGCAACGCGTTGCGTAATAGTTTTGCGATTGTTGCGTTAAAAGTGTATAGGAATAGTGGTATTTTTATAGTTGATTTCGTAATAAGAGAATGAAGCAGAACATATCACAGCGTGAAATAGCTCATTTATTGGGAGTTAATGTGTCCACTGTCTCCAGAGCCTTGAAAGGACAGCCTGGCGTAAGTCCGGAACTTCGGAAGGTCATCGTGGATATGGCAGAAAAAATGGGATACCGCCCCAATCCTTTTGCCGTCAGTCTCCGTTATAATACGACCCATACGATAGGAATCATTGTTCCCGATATCGCCTTCAACCATTACGCCCATATCGTGAAATGGTTAGAGGCAGAAGCCAGAAAAAATGGCTACCTTTGTATAGTGACGGATTCCTGCGACAAATACAGCAATGAGGTGGATTGTGTGGAACGTCTGATGAACATGCATGTGGAAGGCATTACCATGTGCCTTTCTCAGGAAACAACCGACTTCTCTCATCTGGATAAGTTGAATCAATACAATATCCCCTTCGTACTGTTTGACAGGGTGGCGGATTATGAATGTTCTACCGTCAGTGTCAATGATGTGGATTCTGCCTGGCAGGCAACAATGCACCTGATAGAGTGCGGAGCCAAGCGTATAGCGTTTCTAGGAGGCCCCAACAAGTTGAAGCAGACCATCGACCGTAAGCATGGATATTTGGAAGCCTTGAGAGAAGGTGGATTGCCCATACGGAAGGAATTGGTGAAGTGTGGACAAGTCAGTTTCAATGCCGGATTGTCCAACACCTTGGATTTACTCTGTACCCCGACACCTCCTGACGCCATACTGGCAGATCATGGCTTGTTGTCACAGGCTGCTTTCCAGGCTGTCATCAGCAAAGGGTTGCGTATTCCTGAGGATGTGGCGATTATCGGATTTATCAGCGATTGGGTATCGGATATGTTTTACCCGCGCATGTCATTCGTCAAACAGAATATTAGGGAGATAGGACGCAAGACATTTAAAATGCTCCTCGACAAAATCAATGGAGATGCAAGTATCAAGCATGTTGTTGTGAATGCTCGGCTTAACATTAAAGAAAGTACGATGGTGTACAAAAATAAACAATGAAACATTTCCTATTTCTTCTTTTTTTATCCATGTTTGCCCTGGGGGCTTATGCTCAAGAGGATGAGGAACAGAGGTATACAATTAGCGGTCATCTGCAAGATGCTGACCTGAAGGAACCTATGGCCGAGGCCACCATTCAACTCTTTTGGGCCAATGACAGTTCGTTCGTGGGAGGAACGCTTTCGAATGAGAAAGGGAATTTCTCCATCGAGGCACCGTCGAGTGGCACTTTCAGGCTCAAAATTTCATTTATAGGATTTCAAACTATAGAACGCGAGGTCACTTTGCGCAAAAACCAAAGCATGGACCTTGGAAACCTGCTGATGAGTTCGGATGCCATCATGCTGAAGGGCGCAGTGGTCACCGGACGCGCTGCACAGGTGATCGTGAAGAAGGACACGCTGGTTTTCAACCCTGAGGCGTTCCGTACTCCAGAAGGCTCTGCCATTGAGGAACTCATCAAGAGAATTCCGGGTGCAGAGGTCGATGAGGAAGGCAATATCACCGTCAATGGCAAAGAGGTGAAGAAAATCCTGCTCGACGGCAAGGAGTTCATGTTGGGTGATGTGGAAACGGCACTGAAAAACCTGCCGGTATCCATCATACAGAATGTTAAGTTCTATGACCAGCAGAGTGACCAGGCCCGTATCACCGGCATTGAAGACGGCAATAAGGAAACGGTGCTCGACTTCACCATCAAGCGGGGCATGAACCGTGGATATATGACCAACCTCGATGTAGCGGGAGGTACCAAGCACCGCTATGCTACCCGTGGCATGGGAAGCATTTTCACCGACAAGACCCGCTTTGTGCTGATGGGTAACCTGAACAACAAGGAGGAGAATGCCGGATGGTGGAATAGGCGCGGATTGAACACCCGCAAAATGCTGGGAACCAACCTCAACTATGATGATGGGGAGAAACTGAAAGCAGATGCAAGTCTGCGGTGGAATCACCGCAATGGCGACAATGAGAACGAAAATGCCAGTGAGAACTTCTACAGCCAGGACCACCGGACATTCTCAAACAGCAAATCCAAAAATCTCACAAGAAACAACAACTGGAACGGTAACTTGAGATTGGAGTGGAAACCCGACACACTCACCAATATTCTGTTGCGTGCAAATGGAAGCATCGGTTCCAACGACGGGACCAATACCTCCTACAGTGCCACATATACGGAAGACCCCTATCTGTATGCGAAAGACCCGCTGAGTTCCACGGATAAACTGATTCCTTACCTTGTCAACAACAACGAAAGTTCAAGTCTCTCCTACGGTGAGAACAAAAACGCATCGGCAACCCTGCAATTCTATCGGCGGTTGAATAGAAGGGGACGAAACGTCACTATACGTCTGGAGGGAAGCATTGGTGACAACAAGCAGCGGCAAGTGTCCAACAACGAGGTGCATCTTTACAAGGTAAAAAATGTGGCAGGAGAGGACTCCACCTATTTCACTGCCCGTTACAACGATACGCCAAGTTCCAACAAAGGCTATGTCACCAGTGTCACCTACAGCGAGCCATTGTGGAAGGGTGCTCATCTCCAAGCCAATTACGAACTGCGGTACAGCCAAAACAAGAGTGACCGTAAGACCTATGACTTCAGCCATGAGCCTGTTAATTATTTCGCTGATATCGACCCGAGGTATCGTGAGTGGGACGACTGGCTCTCACCTGTCAATGACAGTCTCCCGAAGTATCTTGACCGGTCTCTCAGCCGATTCTCTGAGTATGAGAACTATACTCACAACATCCGCTTTACGCTGCGGCATTGGCAGGAGGAGTATGATTACAACGTCGGTTTCCTGATACAGCCACAAAAATCCAACTTCATTCAGGACTACCGGGGAGTCTATGTCGACACTGTGCGCAATGTCACCAATCTGACACCTACCATTGATTTCCATTATAAGTTCAGCGACCAACATGACATTTGGCTGCATTACCGGGGAGATACACGACAGCCGGATATCACACAATTGCTGGATATCAGGGACGACTCCAATCCTCTCTACATCACACAGGGAAACCCCGGACTGAAACCACAGTTTACCAACTCCCTCAATGCCTACTATAAAAATTATATCGCCAAGTACAAGCGCACCATCGTCATCTATGGCAACTATAGGCATATCCGCAACAGCATATCCAATCTCGTCAGGTATAATCCCGATACCGGAGGAAACATTTCCACCCCGGAGAATATCAATGGCAACTGGAATGCCGACGGTGGATTTACTTTCAATACCGCTCTCGACTCGGCTGCTCACTGGAATATCGGTACAAACACCCGCGTGCGCTACAACAACTTTGTGAGTTACGTGGCACAGCAGAAAGCAGATGCGCTGAAGAACTTTACCCGTACGACCAACCTCAACGAGCGTCTGAACATGAGTTACCGCAACGACTGGTTGGAGGTGACTGTCAACGGAAATGTCAACTATCAGCACTCGCGCAATGAGTTGCAGCCTACCGCCAATCTCGATACATGGCGTTTCAGTTATGGTGGACAGATTTTGCTCAGACTGCCTCATGATTTTGAGATTTCCACCGACTTGCACGAAAATAGCCGGCGGGGTTACAACGACCCGTCGTCCAACACCAATGAACTGATTTGGAATGGACAACTCTCCAAATCCTTCCTGAAGAGCAAAACACTCATTGTTGCCCTCAACTTCTACGACCTGCTCGGACAGCAGAGCAACTACGACCGGTGGGTAAATGCCACAGGACGTAGTGACACACGCTACAACAGCATCAACTCCTATGCGATGCTGCACGTCCGCTATCGTCTAAATATGTTTGGTGGAAAGGTCGACACCGAGGGACGATACAACAAAAAGTGGGGTAACCGCGATAGACGTTAATGAATTCAAATGCAAAATCTATAACATACAAAACAAAAAAAAATAAAGACAATATGGAAAATTCTGTCAAACTCTATTACTTCAGTTACAGCGAGGCAAAAACTTACCTCTGGGCTACCGTGTTCGTGGCATGCAACATGTTGCTTCCACAGTTGTTCCACCTCATTCCACAGGGTGGTATCATCTTTGCTCCCTTGTCTTTCGTCATTCTGGCCGGAGCATATAAATTTGGCTGGAAGGTCGGCTTGTTGGCTGCTGTGCTGTCACCCCTGGTCAACCACTTTGTCTTTGGACAGCCCCAGACAGGGATGCTGCTGGTGATGACCGTCAAACTCGCCGTGCTGGCCATCGTCGCCGGATTGGCTGCTCAGCATTTCAAAAGTGTGAGTCTGCCGCTGATGATTGGTGTGGTGCTCGTCAGCAGCGTCGTCGGCGGTCTCGGGGAACTGGTTCTTACAGGAGCCATTGATGGCACTATCGCTGACTTTACCATCGGTTGGCCCGGACTGTTGCTGCAAGTCTTTGGCTCATGGTTCATATTAAAGAAGATAGGATGATGAAGAGATTTCTTTTTTCGTTCGTCATGCTGTGCCTGACACTGACAGTCAGTGCGCAGAATTACCGTCAAGTCAACGATATCCGCTATACCGCAAAAACCGATGCCTATGCCGTAGAACGCCTGAAACTGGATGTCTACTATCCTGAAGGAGTGAAAGAATCTCCTGTGATAGTATGGTTCCATGGCGGTGGTCTTGAGGCTGGTAGCAAGGAAATACCACACAAACTGAAAAACAAGGGTTATGTGGTGGTCGGTGTGAATTACCGGTTACTGCCCAAGGTGACCGTCCGCGAAACCCTTGACGATGCAGCAGAGGCTGTGGCGTGGGTGTTCCGGCATATCACTGAATATGGTGGCGACCCGAAGAAGATGGTCGTGACGGGGCATTCGGCTGGGGGGTATATCTCTATGATGCTCTGTTTGAACAAGGCATGGCTCAATGCTTATGGCGTCAATGCTGACGACGTGATGTTGTATGTCCCGTTCAGCGGTCAGGCCGTCACCCATTATAATGTGCGCAAGATGCAGGGGCTTCAACCGCTGCAGGTTACCATCGACGAGTTTGCCCCTATTTATTGGGTGCGCAAGGACTGTCCGCCATTTGTGCTCATTTGTGGCGACAGGGAACTCGAACTGTATGGACGTTATGACGAGAACCAGTATTTGGCACGCATGATGAAATTGGTGGGGCACCAGGAAACCTATCTTTACGAAATCGATGGCCATGGCCATGGCGGTATGGTGGAACCTGCATTCCATATCCTGGAAACCCATTTGAATAAGATGTTGGGGAAAAGGGTGGACCCATAAGGCTTTTTTCCTACGTTAAGTGTTTGCTGTAACTAAAAGAAAAACAAGAATATGAAAGATTTTAATTACTATGCGCCGACGGAAGTGGTGTTCGGCAAAGAGTCGGAGGAGCAGGTCGCTCGTCTGGTGAAAAAATATGGTGGAACAAAAGTGTTGGTACACTACGGTGGAAAAAGTGCCGTGAAATCGGGCTTGCTCGACAAAATCTGTGGCCTGCTGAGGGAGGACAATGTGGACTTC
>CACXDY010000281.1 GCA_902766505.1 uncultured Prevotellaceae bacterium | reverse complement strand
TTGCCTATATGTATTGGAAGGAAACAGGTGACCTGAACGTATGGAAAGGCATTGCCCAAGATGCCATTGTGATGAACACAGACGACCTGCTTTGTGTGGGAGCTGTGGACAATATCTTGGTATCCAGCACTATAGGAAGGAACAAGCGTCTTGTTCCTGGAGAAGTGATTTCAGCCATTATCAATGGAACCGATGAATTGCTTTCCGAACTCCGTCAGATGGGCATAGGAATCTACCCGACCGGTGGGGAGACGGCCGATGTAGGCGACCTTGTCCGAACGATAATCGTTGACACTACGGTCACCTGCCGCATGCGCCGTGAAGATGTCATAGACAATGCCAACATCCGCCCTGGAGATGTAATAGTAGGACTATCCTCAACAGGCAAGGCCACCTACGAAACCGCCTATAATGGAGGTATGGGAAGCAATGGCCTGACATCTGCGCGCCATGACGTGTTTGCCAAATACTTATCCACTAAATACCCTGAAAGTTTTGACGGGGGGATGCCTGAATCACTTGTATACAGCGGTACGAAAAAGTTGACGGAGATGGTTGGTGAACTTGGTATAGACGCAGGCCACTTGGTATTGTCCCCTACAAGGACCTACGCCCCTGTCATCAAGAAGATACTCGACCAACATCGTCGCGACATACATGGAATGGTTCATTGCACCGGTGGAGCCCAAACCAAGGTTCTGCATTTTGTGGGAGAAGATTGTCATGTAGTCAAAGACAACCTCTTCCCTATTCCCCCACTCTTCAGCATGATACAAGAAGCCAGTGGTACAAGTTGGCAAGAAATGTACCAAGTGTTCAACATGGGACATCGATTAGAGATTTATGTTGCTCCATCCGTTGCCTCAAGCATTATGGCTATCAGTGAACAATTTGGTGTCGAAGCCAAAATAGTGGGACATATAGAGTCCGGCCACCGTCATTTGACCATTCAATCAGAGAAAGGAATTTTCGAATACGACTGACGAAATCATAAAAACAATTATTTCAAATACATATTTTAGATGGCAGAAAATAACAGCATATTAGAGAAACTTGATGGATTGGAAGCCCGTTTTGAGGAAATATCCACCTTGATAACCGACCCGTCGGTCATCAGCAATCAGGAACGATATGTCAAACTAACCCGTGAATACAAGGAACTGAGCCATATCATGGATGCCCGCAAGCGTTATATTGCTTGTCTGACAACCATCAAAGAGGCTAAAGACATCATAGCCAACGAGAGTGACCCCGACATGAGGGAGATGGCCCGTGAGGAATTGGCCATCAACGAGGAATTGCAACCCAAGTTAGAGGAAGAGATCAAAATGGCTTTAGTGCCCAAAGACCCGGAGGATGCAAAGAATGTTCAGATGGAAATCCGTGCGGGAACAGGCGGTGATGAAGCCGCATTGTTTGCCGGCGACCTCTTCCAGATGTACAAGAAATTCTGCGACTCCAAAGGATGGTCTCTGTCCGTCACCAGTGAAAGTGAGGGTGCTGTCGGTGGATATAAGGAGATAGACTTCGCAGTCAGTGGAGACGGTGTATATGGAGTGCTCAAATATGAATCCGGCGTTCACCGTGTGCAACGAGTCCCTGCTACAGAAACCCAAGGACGCATGCACACTTCTGCCGCTACAGTTGCCGTGCTTCCAGAAGCAGATAAATTTGAGGTGAGCATCAACGAAGGCGACATCAAATGGGACACTTTCCGCAGTTCAGGAGCCGGTGGACAGAACGTGAACAAAGTGGAGTCGGGTGTCCGTCTTCGCTACCCATGGCGGAATCCCAACACTGGAGAGGTGGAAGAAATACTCATTGAGTGTACAGAGACCCGTGACCAACCAAAGAACAAGGAGCGTGCCTTGTCGCGTCTGCGTACTTTTATTTATGACAGAGAGCACCAAAAATACCTTGATGACATAGCGAGCCGCCGCAAAACTTTGGTCTCGACAGGCGACCGTTCCGCAAAGATTCGCACTTACAATTTTCCTCAAGGGCGCGTGACAGACCATAGGATTGGCTATACGACCCATGACCTCCAGGGATTTTTGGGTGGGAATATCCAAGACATGATAGACGCCTTGACTGTAGCAGAGAATGCAGAACGCATGAAAGAAAGCGAAATGTAATCCACTTTTCAAAGAAAGCAGATGAACAGAGAACAATTGGTAGCACAAATCAGGGAGAAACGTTCATTTCTTTGTGTCGGTTTAGATACAGACATTAAGAAAATTCCACCGCACTTGTTGGAAGAGAAAGACCCTATCTTTAACTTCAACAAGGCCATTATCGATGCCACAGCCCCTTACTGCGTAGCCTACAAACCCAATTTGGCTTTCTATGAGAGCAAGGGCATTGAAGGGATGAAAGCATTTGAGGATACAGTCCACTATCTTCATGAGCATTATCCACATCATTTCATCATTGCCGACGCTAAAAGAGGAGACATCGGGAACACATCCGCCATGTATGCACGTACCTTCTTTGAAGAATACGATGTAGATTCCGTGACAGTTGCCCCGTACATGGGTTCAGACAGTGTTACCCCCTTCCTGAATTATGAAGGGAAATGGGTGATTCTCTTAGCCCTAACCAGCAACAAAGGGTCAATGGATTTCCAAATGATGACAGACGAGCATGGAGAACGACTGTTTGAGAAAGTCCTGAAGAAATCGCAGGAATGGGCCAATGCCGACCAAATGATGTATGTGGTCGGAGCCACGCAGGGAATCCTGTTCAAAGATATCCGCAAGATTGTACCCAACCATTTCCTTTTGGTTCCAGGAGTCGGTGCCCAAGGCGGTAGTCTGGAGGAAGTTTGCCGATATGGGATGAATTCGGATTGCGGTCTTCTTGTCAACTCCTCCCGTGGTATCATATATGCCAGCAGCGGAAAAGATTTTGCAGAATGCGCTGCCCGAAGTGCACGGGAATTACAAGAATCCATGTCAAAAGAGTTGGAAAAGATAGGATTGTGATGAGCAGTTTGGGGAAGATTGTCAACGACCCAGTCTTTGGGTTCATCAAGATACCAGGTGGCACATTGATGGAGATTGTGGATCATCCCCTGATGCAACGTCTTCGCCAAATCAAACAAGTAGGACTTGCTTCCGTCGTATATCCAGGTGCGCAGCATACCCGTTTCCAGCACTCATTAGGTGCCTTTCATCTCATGAGTGAAGCGGTAGTGTCATTGACACAAAAGGGCATTTTCATTTTCGACAGTGAAGCCGAAGCCGTCAAGGCCGCCATTCTCCTGCATGACATCGGTCATGGTCCTTTCTCCCACGTCTTAGAGCACACCCTTGTGGAGGGCATTACCCACGAGGAAGTATCCCTGCTCATGATGGAGAGCATCAATCAGGAAATGGGCGGTCGGCTCAATCTTGCCCTCAGCATCTTCAAGGATGAATATCCCAAGCATTTCCTACATCAGTTGATCAGCAGTCAACTTGACATGGACCGTTTGGATTATTTGCGGCGCGACTGTTTTTTCACTGGAGTAACAGAGGGAAACATCGGCAGTGCCCGTATCATCAAGATGTTGAATGTAGTTGACGACCAGCTGGTTATAGATTCAAAAGGAATCTATTCAATCGAAAACTACCTGACATCCCGCCGCTTGATGTATTGGCAAGTATACCTGCACAAGACCACGGTTGCGACAGAAAAAATGTTGGTCAACTTACTGTTACGTGCCAAATATCTTATTCATTCCGGGAAGAAATTATTTGCCACCCCTTCATTGAGTTATTTTCTTGAGCATCATGTAGATGCCGCATATTTTCAAAGCCATCCCGAAGCTTTGGTACATTATGGGCATTTGGATGACACAGATATACACTGCTCTATCAAGGAATGGACAAAGAGTGATGACAAAGTGTTGTCGATGCTTGCACGCAACGTCATCACAAGAAGACCGTTTAAGGTAGAAATCCACGATGAGCCTATCCCGGCATCCCGCCTTGAGGAATTGGAAGCGAATCTAATGGCCCAGACAGGTGTTTCACAAGAAGAAGTGAAATTCCTCTACAATGAGAGTGAGATTTCAAAAGACATGTACGACCTCAATGATGACCACATCAATATTCTTTACAAAGATGGCAATCTGAAAGATATCACGGAAGCATCTGAAATACTTAATGTTTCTCTTCTTTCCAAAAAAATCCGTAAATATTACCTATGTTATCAACGAATCTGAATAATAATTCGTATATTTGCCGAATAAATTAAGGAATCATCTTTATGGAATTTACCGCCAAACAGATTGCAGACTATTTGGGAGGAACAGTAGATGGCAACGCTGATGCCACTGTGAATTCCTTTTCCAAGATTGAAGAAGGAAAAGCAGGTTCAATATCGTTTCTCTCCAATCCAAAATATGCGCATTATATCTATGACACAAAAGCCAGTGTAGTCATTGTAAATGCCGACTTACAATTAGAGCAAGAAGTGCCTTGCACCCTTATCCGTGTGGCTAATGCCTATGAGAGTGTGGCCAAGCTGCTTCAACTTTACGATTCGATGACCCCTGCCAAGAAAGGCATTGACCCTTTGGCTTTTATCTCACCCTCAGCCACAATTGGTGAAGACTGCTATATAGGTGCCTTTGCCTATATTGGTGAAAATGCCGTAGTAGGTTCCAACTGTCAAATTTATCCCAACACCTATATTGGCGACGGTGTAACCATTGGCTCCCAATGTCTGTTCTATCCCCATGTAAGCATCTATCATGGCTGTCGGATAGGCAATCGGGTTACCCTCCACTCCGGTGCCGTGATTGGTGCAGATGGTTTCGGGTTTGCCCCAGGTGCAGAAGGTTATAGCAAAATTCCCCAAATCGGCATTGTCACCATCGAAGACGATGTGGAGATAGGAGCCAACACTTGCGTAGACAGGTCCACCATGGGTAGTACGTTTGTCCGCAAAGGAGTAAAACTTGACAATCTCGTGCAAATAGCCCATAACACAGATATTGGCTCCCACACAGTCATGTCAGCCCAGGTGGGTATTGCCGGAAGCACCAAGGTGGGAAGCTGGTGTATGTTTGGAGGACAAGTAGGAGTCTCCGGCCATATCACGATTGGCGACAAAGTCATGCTTGGTGCCCAGTCAGGTGTCAACAAAAGTCTGGACAGCAATCAAAGTTTGATTGGTGGTCCTCCTCAAGACCCACGTGCATTTTTCAAACAAATAGCATTGATGCGCCGACTTCCGGAAATGTATGAACAAATTTCTCAATTACAAAAGGAAATACAAGAACTAAAGCAAAATAAGGAATCAAATGAATAAGCAGTGCACCCTAAAAGGCAGTTTTTCTCTTTTTGGCAAAGGCCTTCATACTGGTTTGAGCCTGACTGTCGTATTCAATCCTGCACCCGAAAATACCGGTATCAAAATCCAGCGAATAGACCTGGAAAACCAGCCTGTCATTGACGCTGTCGCTGAACGTGTTGCCGACACCCAGCGCGGCACAGTGCTCGTTCAGGATGGAGTTCGTGTATCTACAGTGGAACATGGTTTAGCTGCATTATATGCGTTAGGCATCGATAATTGTCTGATTCAAGTCAACGGGCCAGAATTTCCCATATTGGACGGAAGTGCGATGCCCTACGTTGAACGTATTGAGCAAATAGGTATTGAAGAGCAAAATGCGCCCAAAGACTTCTATATCATCCGTCACAAAATAGAGGTGAAAGATGAGGAGTCAGGTTCTTGTATCACCATTCTGCCAGATACAGAATTCAGCATCACGGCCATGTGCTCGTTTAAGTCGAAATTCATCAGCAGTCAGTTTGCTACCCTGGACAACATCAGTCTCTTTAAGGAAGAAATTGCTGCCGCCCGCACATTTGTTTTCGTCCGTGACATAGAACCGCTGTTGAATGCCAACCTTATCAAAGGTGGTGACATGGAAAATGCCATCGTCATCTACGAGAAACAGATTTCCCAAGAAAAGCTGGACAAACTTGCCGACCTGCTCAAAGTACCCCATATGGATGCCAACAAGATGGGATACATCCAGCCTAAGCCCTTGCAATGGGACAATGAATGTACCCGTCATAAACTGCTCGACATCATCGGAGACATGGCTTTGATAGGCAAGCCCATTAAAGGTAGAATCATCGCCACCCGTCCCGGTCACACCATCAACAATAAATTTGCCCGGCTCATCAGGCGTGAAATCCGCAAACACGAGATACAAGCCCCCATCTATGATCCAAACGAGAAGCCATTGATGGACAACAACCGTATCCGTGAGTTACTTCCCCATCGCTATCCCATGCAATTGGTGGACAAAGTGACAGAGTTGGGACCTAACTACATAGTAGGCATCAAGAACGTCACTTCCGACGAGCCTTTCTTCCAGGGGCATTTCCCCCAGGAGCCCGTCATGCCGGGTGTACTCATGGTAGAAGCCATGGCACAATGTGGTGGTCTACTCGTCCTCAATACACTTGAGGAACCGGAGAGATGGTCGACATACTTCATGAAAATCGACGATGTGAAATTCCGTCAGAAAATTGTACCGGGCGACACATTGCTGTTCCGAGTAGAACTTCTACATCCAGTCCGTCATGGTGTCAGTTCTATGCGTGGATACATGTTCGTCGGCGACCATGTCGTGGCAGAAGCCACCTTCACGGCTCAAATTGTAAAAAACAAATAAGTAAAAATAGACATAATACATTTCGATATGAACCAGATCAGTGACATGGCTTACGTTCACCCCGAAGCCAAATTGGGCGATAACAACATCATAGGCCCCTTCTGCTTCATTGACCGCAATACAATTATTGGAGACAACAATGTTCTCCAAAACAGTGTTACTATCAATTACGGTGCCCGCATTGGAAACAACAATGAGTTTTTCGCTGGCGCCAGTATCTCAGCCAAGCCTCAAGATTTGAAATTCCGCGGTGAAGAAACGACATGTGAGATTGGCAACAACAACAGCATTCGCGAAAATGTAAACATTTCACGAGGCACAGCCTCCAAGGGCACCACTAAAATTGGCGACAATTGTCTTTTGATGGAGAATGTCCACATTGCGCATGACTGTTTTTTCGGCAACCATCTCATTGTCGGCAACTCCACGAAGTTTGCAGGCGAGGTAGTCGTCGACGACTTCGCTACCATTAGTGCCGGCGTGCTTTGTCATCAATTCTGTCACATCGGCGGTTATGTGATGATACAAGGTGGAAGTGCTTTTAGTCAAGACATCCCCCCTTATGTCATTGCAGGCAAAGTGCCGGTTCGCTATTTCGGTGTCAACATCATTGGACTCCGCCGGAGAGGATTCAGTGCAGAAGCCATCGATTTGATACACAATGCCTACCGTCTGCTCTATTCCAAGGGAATCATAGCAGAGGGCATTGCCGAAATCCGCAACAATCTTCCTGAAACAGAGGAGATTAAATATATCATGTCATTTGTCGAAAATTCACAACGCGGCATTATCAGATAACAGAAATGCGGGAGGAGGAATATGAAAAACCTGTTTGTGGTATGCGGACCCACATGTGTAGGGAAAACCTCCATCAGCCTTCACCTTGCCCAGTATCTGGATGTTCCCATCATCAATGCAGATTCCCGTCAGCTGTATGCTGAAATACCGATTGGAACAGCAGC
>CACXDY010000280.1 GCA_902766505.1 uncultured Prevotellaceae bacterium | reverse complement strand
GTAAAAGCATCAATGCCAAGAGAAACCTGACGGCAGAAATAGACAGCCTTAACGAGCAAGACCAGGACTATCTGAACCGCAACTTCTGGAAACTCAGTCATGGGTCCGTGGACTATGCCCAAACCCAGTTTACAGCCACTGAAGAGCATTATAGTGGCGATGAACGGAAAGGCTATTTGGAAGTAGAAGGAGATGCAGGCAAAGGATTCGAGGCCGAAAACACGCTGCATGGCCTGCGCCCCGGTCGCTATCGCGTCTCTGCTGTGGTGCGCGCCTCCAAGGCAGAGCATTCCAATGTTCATATCTTCGCCAAGACAGGACGTGGTGATGTCCGCACCCAGGAAATTCCTGCCATGGGTAGGACGGGCGGAAATGTCTGGTTCTCCGCATTATGCCGCTTTGAACAGCGTGCCAGCAATGACGACTTCGTTACCGCCCTCGACATCGACAAGACCGCGGCCAATGGCGGACAGGGTTTCGGCTGGAACCGCATCTGGCTTGATGAGGTCACCGTCGATAACGATGGCAACCTGACCTATGGTGTCACCACCCGCCTAAGTTCCAACTACAACGGCAGTTGGTTCTCTGCCTGCGACTTCATCGTCGAAAGCGTTGAGGAATGAGAATGTCTGGTCATCCCAAACCTCAGAGTGCAGACCCTTGGCCGCATGTATCTATTTGATGCCATTCATGAGTGGTGGCAAGAAAATGTCGACAGATTTTGATTCATAAGAACCCGGGATAGGACATGGGGCGCAGTGATGCGACCCATGTCTTACCCGTTTAAATTGTAGACTGTCATTCCACAATTCTTTTCTCCCCGTTTATGATATAAGCCCCTTTCTCAAGACCGTCAAGATTGCGGGCATTGCTAATCAGTTTCTTGCCGTCGAGCTGCGGCTACCTCCGTAGGCCGTATTGCATTCCACGATATTGGCTCCCAACTTTTGCACCAGATTCTTGATGAACTCAGGGCGCAGGTAGTTGGTACGGCTCGACTCTCCTGTTGAGATCTTCACCGCCACGCGCTTGCCTTCGCTATCTACACCCAAAGCCTCGTATATATTTACCAACGACTCCGGCGTGATGTTCTTGGTGAAATAAACCACGGGACTCTGTCCAAAGCCTTGCATGGCCAACATGCAGGCCAATATCGATAGATACAGTTTTTTCATCATACGCGTTCCTCGCTATCTTTGCTTTTTGAATATCAGTTTCATCGTCTCCGGGTCGAGAGGTTTCATCGAGGGCAACTTCAGGTCTTTCACCATGTGCAGGGTGCCCTGCTTGTATTTTTGGAAGTGGTCGGTCTTGATGTGACTTTGGTAGGCTTCCTCTGAGGCATAAATCTCGAGGATGCGAATCGTGGTGGAGTTCTCGGCACTCTGCATGGGGAAAAGACAGATTACACCAGGCTCGCGCTCCACACTCACACGGTCCACCTCATTGGCGTATTCCAGATATTCTTTTAAGTACTGTGGGTAAACCTCAATCTCAGCGATACGGACAATCATGTCTTCGTTTGATATCGGACGCGTAAATTCCTCATCGGTGGTCACTACGTCACCTTTGCGGAGCAGCTGTTTGGGCTTGCCTTCTTCCTGATAGAAGGCCTCGCCACTAAGCACCATCAGCACTTGGGTGGCATTCGGGTGGTAGTGCCATGAGTTGCGGCTTCCTTTCTCGAAAAGGAAATTGGTCGTCATCTGCCGTTCGCTGCGGCTGAGTACGGAGATGTGTACGTCGCCAGTGTTGAACTCGGCAGGAGCCTTGAACTGTGTTGGGAATATCGTTTCTTGTGCTGCTGCCGTGATGGGGAGCACAAGGGTGAACAGTATTAGGAATAGATTCTTCTTCATAGGTGATTTTTTATTTCAATTATTCACATTACCTGATTCTGCTAATCGGCTGATAAGTTTTTCGTTTATGTTCATGATTTACTCAATGATTCGTTTCTCTCCGTTGACGATATAGATGCCCTTATGGGGTGCCGTCACCTTCGGCCATTGAGTGAATAGAACACATTGCCGCTGACATTATCACTACCTGTTTCATTATCTTGCAACCTTCTTCCCGTTCTTAACATAAATACCCTTTTTGGGCTCTTGTACCAACAGGCGACCATTCAGGTCGTAGATGCGGGCTGGGGTGCTCTCTATGGTTCCCTTCTCGCTGATGACCGTCAGCGTATCATAGTTGATGGCTGTCAGCCAGTTCTGAATCAGCGATGTCCGGTTGGAGTGGTTGGAGTGATTGATCCAAAGATTCTCGCTGAAGTACTTCCCGTTAGGAACAAGACGTTTGCAGTCGGCAACAACACCACTGATGCCGCTGCTGGCACTCGAAACAATCAGACCGATGTTCTTTTCTGCCATCTGAGGACCATAGTTGAACAGGTAGGTTTGCATGATAGCGGCCATCTGGCTCCACCAGAGGGGCGTAACGATAATGATGGTTTCGTATTCGTCCAGCAATATATTCACTGGGTCGATGGCAGGATAACTGCTGGCATCGTTGGGGTTGGCTTGGATGGCATTGAGCAACTGAGTGCCCAAAGCATAGCCATTGGCATCGTACTTGAGTCCCTTC
>CACXDY010000279.1 GCA_902766505.1 uncultured Prevotellaceae bacterium | reverse complement strand
GCAGGGCAGGCTGTCGGTTTGGAAGGAGCCATGGTCGGCGTAGGCAAGTATGGCTGGTGCCTGGTCATCGCCGGAAGCGATGACAAACCCACTGTTTTCACCTATGTTGAAGACATAGTATGCCGATTCCTGTTCGTCTTTCTGTAGGGAAGGAGCCCGTCTGATGCTTTTTGAAGCGAATTGGATACCCTTTTTTTGCAGGAAGGCCATGGCGTTGTTGAGTGCTTGTCCGCTGCTGATCGGTTTTGCCGCTATGTGGTAGGGCAGGATAGTCAGCAGCGCTGTGATGAACAGCCATGGCATTACCTGTTTACTTGCAGATGTGTTGGATGCGTGTATTTTCATTGTTTCTATAGTTAAAGTCTGATGATTCTGAAGTAGTTGTTGTCTGCAAAGATAGCGTGAATTTTTGGTTTACAACATCGTTTGCCCTCCTTTTTTTTGTGTTTTTTTTAGTCAGAATCGTTTTCTTCATAGTTATTGTAATAAAAGAAGAAAAGTTTGTGGATTTGAGGGAAATATGTTACTTTCGCAGATATTAAACCGAGTTAATCATTTATACCCCATTACGACATGAAAAAAGTATCCGTCTTATTCGCCTTGACAATATTGATATTGTCGGGATGTAAACAAACCAAACCAGAGGTAATCGATTTGCCAAGAACCCAGGCTTCCCCGGAAGTCATAGCAGCGGTGGACTCTTTTGTTCAGGCTACCCAGACACGTCCAGTGGCACCTGACTCCATCACCCTTCACAGCATCATGATATTGAAACATGGTAAGGTGGTGTTTGAGAAGTGGTTTAACGGACAGTCGGCAGAAATGCCTCATCCGATGTTCTCAGTCAGCAAGACATTCACCGCTACAGCCGTGGGGTTGGCCATCAACGAAGGGAAATTGAATCTCACAGACTCTGTGGTGAAATTCTTCCCCGACAAGTTGCCGGCAGAACAGAGTGACAACCTGAAGGCCATGACTGTGCGCGACCTGCTCACCATGACTTGCGGCCATGATGAGGAACCGGGTAGTATGCGGAAAGACTCTATTGACTGGGTGGAAGGTTTCCTGTCCTGGCCCGTGAAGCATAAGCCAGGAGAGTATTATCTCTATAACTCAATTGGTACCTACATGCTGTCGGCTATCGTACAGAAGGTGACGGGCGAGAAACTCATCGACTATCTCGATACCCGCTTGTTCCAACCATTGCATATCACCCGTCCTGACTGGGAAGAGAGTCCGCAGGGAATCAACTGCGGAGGTTGGGGCTTGTCGTTGAAGACCGAGGACATGGCGAAGATGGGGCAGTTGTTCCTTCAGAAAGGAGAGTGGAACGGAAAACAGATTGTTCCTGCTGAATGGCTGAAGGAAATGTCGAGTTATCAGGTGCCTTCGGCTCCATCGGGTACACGCTTTGAGGATTTGGAGAAGGCGGGCCTCAACAAGGACAACAATGAGTGGGTGCAGGGCTACGGCTACCAGATGTGGATTTGCCGTCACAATGCCTTCCGTGCTGATGGTTTTGCGGGACAATACATCATCGTATTCCCCGACCGTGATGCCGTGTTGGTGCTGACCACATCATCCTCGCTCTATCAGCCCTACATGGACCTCATCTGGGAATATCTGCTCCCTGTCTTGTAAGTGAATTACTGATTGTCAATAAAAAAGGAGAGTGTGCTATACAAAATTGAATGCACACTCTCTTTTTCGTTTTTGCTCTATCCAAAACGCCCGGCTGCGTTGTCAACCAAACTTATTGCTCCTTGAGCACACCGGCAATGATTTCTGCCATGCGGCGCACACCCTTGTCGTTGGGGTGAATGCCGTCGGGTTGCACCTTGTCGCTTTCGTTGGCGAAGAGCGTGTGCAAGTCAATCACCTTCAGACCATATTCCTTGGCTACTTCCTGAATGATGGGAATCACACCGTTGGTGATGACGGAGTCGTTGATGTTCCACGACGTTTTGAAGGCGGGAATGGGAGTGCAGAGATAAATCTCGGGCTTGACAGCAACGGTTTTCTTGGCTTTCTTGCCTTTCTTCTTGGCGACTGCAAGGTCGGGGCGCAAAGTGGTAATCATCTGTTTCAGATCGGCCTTGAACTCATCGCTGTGTTGCCAGTTTTGAGGCTTTGAGTCGTTGGTGCCCAACTTGATGACTACGATGTCGGGGTTGAAGGCTTGGGCATCGCGCCAGGCCTGCTCCTTCATATAGGGGACATCTCCTTTGTTGAGCAACGTACGGCCGCTCACACCGAAATTCTTCACCCAATAACCATCGCCCAACATGTTTTGCAGGAGAGCAGGATAGCCATATTTGGTGGCCATTTCTATCCCATGGCCATCTGTGATGCTGTTGCCGACACATGCCACACGTAAAGCATCCGCCTTTGGAGCAGGAAGATTGTTGAGCCAGTTGCCCAGGTCGTTCAGCATCTGGTCATGGTATTTGAACCAGGGGCCGACTCCCCATCCGTGGTCTCCCGAAGGGTAGATATACATGGCGCAGTCGTTGCCGGCATTGCGCATGGCGGAATAATAGGCCACTCCATTGGTCACTGGCGGAACTAAACGGTCATCGCTGGCGGTGAGAATGATGGCTGGCGGGGTGAGATGACGACGCACGGAGTTCTGGGTGGAATATTTGCGTACGAGTTCGGCATCTTTCTGTCCTTCCTTACCTAAGAAGTTGATGCACGACCATTTGTGAGAGACTCGCTCATCCATGGAAATGACAGGGTAGAACAAGATGGAGAAGTCGGGGCGCACCTCATAGTCGGAGAGGGTGGAGATGACCGAAGCCAAGTGACCGCCGGCAGAGAATCCCATGATACCGACGTTGCGTGGCTGGATATTCCATACGGCTGCTGAGTCGCGTACGATACGGAATGCTTTTTCTACATCACCAATGGGGATGGTGCGGTCGCCGTTGGGCAGACGGTAGTTGACTACGAAATAGGCGATACCCTGCTGGTTGAGCCATGTGGACCATTGTGTACCCTCATGGGTGTTGGAAAGCATGGAATAACCACCACCCGGTATTCCCACGATGGCTCTGCCCGATGGCTTTTCCGGCAGGAAGCACACCATGTTGGCTTCTCCTTTTTCTGTGAGGTTGATGGTAAAATTCCTTGTCGTTTGTGCCTGTGCGAACAGTCCAATCAGCAACAGGCAGATAGTCATCATTCTTTTCATGTTGATATAATAATTAATTAGGAATCACAAAGTGGAAAAACTATCGCAAAATTACAAATTTTTTCTTGGGATACCCATGCCTTTGGGCAGATAATATTCACAAGACACCCCAAAGTGTCGAAATATTCCTAATACTCCGATTACTCCGAGCACACAGAGCACTCAGAATACTCAGATTCCCAGATACAGCGCCCGGATTTACTCAAATCCTTTCCACTGCCCCTTAATCTGTTTGCACTGGGTGTAGAGTGAAGGACAGTTGAAAACCTGATGCAGTTGGCTGCCTGGTTGCAGGATGACCTCCACCTGGCGCTGTTCGGTGTCCCATCCCTTGCCCATAACATAGAGATAGACCACACGGCCACTACCGGCAAACTGCAACTCCTGATGCTTGTTGACACTGGCCTTCATCTCCACGGTATAGGGCCGCTGTGGGGTATAACCGTTGTCGGGTGTTGCCCCCTTGAGCACGGCTGCCGGCAGATAGGGCTGCAAATAAGTGTCGTTGGCAGGTGCAAACTTTGACGGCCCAAATTTAGTGTTGAGAATAGACGTGACAGAGTTGACATTCGAGGGGTAGCACAGCAGTTTCAGGCACTGAAGACCCATGTCCCTGTCGCGCCGGTAGAGTTCCATAGCCATGGGCATCATGGCAGCGGCGCCATGAGGTGTCTTGCCCAGGAACTGAGTGTAGACGGCCTCAAACTCGGTATAGTCGGCGGGGATGTTGGTGAAAGTCACCTTGCCTGTAGCTTTGGCGTCGTATGCCTCGGCATTGAGGGTTCCGCTCATCGTATAGGTATGCGACCCGTAAGTGAACGTCATTTGTTTGTCTTGAGCGTCAGCCGTCATGCCAAACAGCGATAACATCATTCCTGTAATCATACTAAATAGTTTTTTCATTTTCTTGTTTTTTTGCCGTGTTTCAAATAGTGTGGCTGAAATCTGTTGACTTCAGGGTTATGTTGCAAAGTTAGCGAATTGTTTTGATAGAACTCACATGATGGTGATTGTTTTGTTCACTTCTTCAGTTCTTCCCATCGGGGAGGAGTGGTGTTGAGGAGATGGCGCACGAAGAAGTCGTATCGTTTGTGCTCCCCGTAACGGTCGCCCATGGTGTGGTTGACGCCGGGGAGGACAACCAGTTCGAAATCCTTGTTGGCACGGATAAGGGCATCCACCAGTTGGTAGGTGCTCGACGGGTCGACATTGTCGTCCAATTCTCCCACCACAAGCATCAGCGGACGGGTGAGTTTGTCTGCATGGTAGACATTGCTGCTCTCCACATAGGAAGAGTCGACGGGGTAGCCCATCCATTGTTCGTTCCACCAGATTTTGTCCATGCGGTTGTCGTGGCATCCGCAGGAACTGTAGGCTGCCTTGTAGAAGTCGCCGTGGAGCAGTACGGCGGCAGTACTCTCCTGTCCACCTGCTGAGGCTCCGAAGATGCCTACGCGGTCGATGTCCATATAAGGATATTTCTTGGCTGCTGCTTTAATCCACAGCATACGGTCGGGGAAACCGGCATCCTTGAGATTTTTATAACAAGTCTCCTCGAATTTCTTGCCGCGCCAACTGGTGCCCATGCCGTCCATCTGGACCACAATGAATCCCAGTTCAGCCAGCGAACTCATATTCCAGTTGTAGGGGATAAACGATTTGGGGGTATAGGCGCTGCCTGGCCCGGAGTAAATGTATTCGATGATAGGGTAGGAGCGTTTGGGGTCGAAATTGGTGGGTCGCTGGATAATCCCCCAGATGTCGGTCTTCCCGTCACGGCCCTTGGCGACGAACACTTCGGGAGCATTCCAACCATTGGCGGTCAGTGCGGAGATGTCGGCCTTCTCGATGGTGGCTGTCAGTTTGCCGTCGGAGGTGCTGCGAAGCACGGTGACGGGAGCCTGGTTGACCATCGAGTAGGTGTCGACCAGGTAAGCAAAGTCTTTCGAGAACACGGCTTCGTGCTGCCCCTCCTCGGGAGTGAGGCAGGTCAGTCCCTTTCCATCGATGCCGATGCGGTAGTAGTGTGTCAGATAAGGGTCTTCTTTGGGATTCATGCCGCTGGCAGAAAAATAGATGACTCCTGCCTTCTCGTCTACCCGTTGCACCTCACGCACACACCACGCACCACGGGTGATTTGACGGATAACCTTGCCCGTGGCGGTGTCGTAGAGATAGAGATGGTTCCAGTTGTCGCGCTCGCTCATCCATATCAGCCGGCTGCCGTCGGCGAAGTCGTGGCGGAAATGGCGGGTGTAGTTGACAAAGGTGGCGGCGGTCTCTTCCACGATGGTGCGCATGTCGCCTGTGGCAGCGCTCATGGCCAGCACCCGGTAGACCTTATGGCCGCGTTCGTTGTATTCCATCGTCACCTCACGGCTGTCAGGTGTCCATTCAAAGGTGCCCAACTCATATTGGTTGGCGCATAACAGCAGCGAGGCTTCCCGGCGTTCGCCTGTCTGTGTGTCAAAAATGACGGGTGTCTTCTGTGGCAGTTCATCGCCTGGCTTGGCATATTCTTGTTTGTGGAGGATGGGCTGAAGTTGGTCGTGTGGCGAACTCTCCACATAATACACGTAGCGTTTCTCCACGGGACGCCGTTTGCAGACAAAGATGTAACGGCTGTCGGGCGACCAGATGATTTGGTTGCTGTAGTAGCATCCGATGGTTCCGTCCTGGCTCAGCACGCGTTTCTCACGATAAGGTTTGCCCACCGGGTGGAGCACTACGTTGTGCCCTTCGATATAGGCTTCTGTCTTGCCGTCGGGCGAGACTACCGGGAACGGGTCCTTCTCCTCATCGACCTCCATCCAATGGCGTTGCCGTTGCCGTCCGAACGGTGGCTTGTGCATCTGTTGGGGCGGTGGAGCCACTTTGGTGCAGGTGCCACGGTCGGCATCATACTCAAAGTAGAGCCTGACATCTGCCGAGTCGGTCCAATAGGTAAAGGTATGTGTGCTGTCTTTCCAGGCCACCCCATGCGCCCAATGCGTCACCTTGTTGGCGCTCCATTTCTCGGTTAGGGAATAGGCGCGTTGATAATCTTCCAACTTGCCCTGTGCCGAACAGGCAAGGGCCGGTATCAAACAGCAAAAGGCCAGCAGGTAACGGCTGGAAACAATGTTTTTCATAGAGTCTGGGATATTGGATGAGACAATTAGTAACTTAGAATCAGTTCAACGATAGCCATCGCGTCGATAACGTTGATTTCTCCGTCGGCATTCATGTCGGCATTGATTTCTACCAGTTGGTCAGCCGGGTCGCCAACTACGTAGGACACAATCAACATCACGTCGACCACGTTGACCTCACCATTACCATCGGCATCGCCCATCAGGGGTTGGGGG
>CACXDY010000278.1 GCA_902766505.1 uncultured Prevotellaceae bacterium | reverse complement strand
CCAGTCATAACGGTATTCCATTCCCGCGCTCAGACGGTTCTCATAAGGGAGGCTGAACACGCCTTTCAGGTGGGCCATCGTGCGTTGCTGGTCGCTCTGCAGTTCTTCCTGGCCGGGGAGATAGGGGAAATAGGGATAATAGATGGTGCCTTTGCTCTTTTCGTAATCTTCCACCAGCGTTGTTGCCGTGAAATGATAGTAGTAGGCATGGCGATTCCAGTCGATGTCGAGCGACAGGAAATCCTCCTTGTTGAGCTTCCATTTTCCACCTACTGAGGCTGAAGCGTTGTTGTACTTCATGTCGTAGGTCTTCACATCATAGTGGGGATATTTTCCACTCGGTCGGTAGATTCGTTTCCAGTAGATACTCCCATCGGCATAGAGCTCCAGGTTTTTCATCGGGGTGTAAGTCAACCGCTCTGACAATTGCCAGTTGGTATGGCGGTTCACCGTCATGTTGCGTGAGTCATAGATGGGTGGTTCGGTTCCTTCCGTATGTTCCACTGAGGTGTTTTGCCATCCGTCAGAGTGCTGAAGCTGGAAATTCGTATACGAACCATACTTCCCGATGTTGAATGCCACGCCGTTGTGCTGACGCACGTCGCCATAACTTCCTATCCTGCTGGTATTTTCGAGCAGCATACCCTCCTTGTCATGCTTTTTCGTGATGATGTTGACCACTCCTGCAATGGCGTCCGAACCATAAAGCGCGCTGGAGGCTCCCTTCACGATTTCTATTTTTTCGATGTTTTGTGGGTCGATGAGCGACAGATCGTTCTGGCCGCCCACGTCTCCATGGATGCGCTTCCCGTCGATGAGGATGAGGATATAGCTGTTGCCAAGACCGTTCATCTGCATCTGTGAACCCATGTCGTCCTCATTGAAGGCGAACGATGGCATCAGACCCGACAAAATGTCCTCTATGCTCTTTCCGGCATAGCTGCGCAACATCTTGCTCGTGATGACCTCGGTCTGTACGGGGGCATTCTTGAGCAGATGCTGGGTGCCTGTTCCGGTCACGACAACTTCTTGCAGACTGTCGGTACGCCAGATGTCACCCTGTGCACAGGCCATGCCAAACGGGCATAGTGCCAGCAGTAGTGCTGTCAATTTCTTTATCATGTCATGTCTTTGCATTTCTGCGACCGTATTTTCCTGTACGGGCAGCTGTCGTTTTTTAGGCAGGTCTTCTGACTTTCCCCAGTCTGCCTTACCTTCCCGGTCTGCCGACCAGTGGCGTTATACAAGCAAACTTCAATAATGGGGATTACAGCAGCAGGTACTGTTCCAGATTCTCACTGGATTCCCTTGCATCGAGGCAACATCTGTCGCCCGATTGCCTTGTTGTGGTTGCAAAGGTACGAATTAGTATGTACTGAACAAAATAAAATGGACAATTTTTAAAATAGGTGTATATATATTCAGAAAAGAGAACGAAACAATTTCATGAAAAAGACACCGCAATAGGAGTTTTTTTCCTACTTTTGCACAGATGAAACCAAGTTTTATGATAGCGGCACCTGCGAGTGGCTCTGGCAAAACAACAGTGGCCAGAGGACTGATGGCTTTGTTCTCTTCCAAGGGGATGAGAGTTCAGCCTTTCAAGTGTGGCCCCGACTATATCGACACAAAGTTTCATCAATTGGTCTGTGGACGGCCGAGCGTCAATCTTGATTCTTTCATGGCTTCTCCACTCCATGTGCGCGACCTCTTCATCCATTATGGGGCGACGGCCGACCTCTGTATAGTGGAGGGTATGATGGGGCTTTTTGATGGGTATGATCGCGACAGCGGCTCTTCGGCCGAAATCGCCATGACGCTGGGTGTACCTGTCGTTTTGGTGGTCGATGCCAAGAGGTCGGCTTATTCGCTGGCTGCCTTGCTTTCTGGTTTTGCGCATTTCCGGAAGGATGTGAACATCTGTGGCGTCATATTCAATCGGGTAGGGTCTGAACGCCATCGTGGAATGCTCCGTCAGGTTTGCGACGACGTCGGACTCGACTGTTTCGGATTCCTGCCCAATCACAGTGAGCTGGAACAAGGTTCGCGCTACTTGGGCCTCGATTTTTCGGAGATGCCTGGCGCACAGACATTGGTCAGCTTGATGGAGGAGCATGTCGACTGGAAACGGTTGCTTTCCCTTGAAGCACAGGTCAAGGTGGCGCCTTCGGTGAATGATTGGCAACAGAGAAATCAAAGACTGGTGGTGGCTCGCAATCAGGAGTCTTTCTCTTTCATGTATCAGGAAACGCTCGATTCCTTTCAGGAGGTAGTGTTCTTCAACCCGGAAACGGAGGTGCCTTGTCTCGATGAGGGCGACTTGCTCTATCTTCCGGGAGGATATCCGGAGAAGCATCTCAGTGAACTGACCCGAAATGAGGCGGCACGCTGTGCCATCTTTTCGTTTGCTGAGAAGGGTGGACATGTCATCGCCGAATGTGGCGGTATGATGTATCTTTGCAAGAGCATTGTTGATG
>CACXDY010000277.1 GCA_902766505.1 uncultured Prevotellaceae bacterium | reverse complement strand
CCGGCTCAAGGAGATTGGGCTCATGCGCGGTGACACAGAAGAGGCCGTGAGAGCCGGCGCCCACGCCATGTTCCTGCCTCACGGCTTGGGGCACATGATGGGTATGGATGTGCACGATATGGAGAATCTTGACCAAATCAATGTGGGATTTGATGAGGAAACCCGTCCCAACCTTGAGCAGTTCGGTACCAACTGTCTGCGTATGGGTCGTCGTCTAGAAGAAGGATTCGTGGTAACCGATGAACCCGGCATCTATTTCATTCCGGCGCTTATCGATGACTGGCGGAAGTCAGGTCATTGCGCGGAGTTCCTCAATTTCGACCTGCTGGAAACTTACAAGGACTTTGGCGGCATCCGTATCGAGGATGATGTGCTCATCACTGCTGATGGATGCCGTTTCATCGGAAAGGACCGCATCCCTTATCATCCGAAGGATGTGGAGGATTTTATGGCTCAATGAAAGAACCCAAAATTACATAAAACATGAAAAAATCATTATTGGTGGCATTGCTCGCCTGTGTTGCAATAGGCGCAAGTGCACAAGAGAAAACAAGCAACAAACCCGTTTTCACCACCGTGAAGGAAATTCCTATCACGAGTATCAAAGACCAGAACCGTTCCGGCACTTGTTGGGACTATTCCACCCTCAGCTATTTCGAGGCTGAGATTCTCAAGGCTACAGGTAAGACCTATGACCTCTGTGAGAGTTTTGTAGCCAACAAGACATATATGGACCGTGCCAAACAGGTGGTTAGGTTGCATGGTGACTGCCAGTTCTCACAAGGTGGAAGTGCTTACGATGTGCTCTACTGTCTGAAAAACTATGGCATTTGTCCCGAGGATGCCATGCCGTTCCCGGGAAGTCTTTATGGAGATTCCCTGAACAACTTCAACGAGTTCTTCAGCCTTATGGAACCTTATGTGGCTGCTGTTTCGAAAAACAAAGCCAGCAAAATCTCCAATCAGTGGAAGAAGGGATTGCAGGGTATCCTGGATGCCTATCTCGGAGAATGTCCTGAGAATTTCACCTATGGTGGCAAGAGCTATACACCGATGACCTTTGTCAAGAGCCTTGGCATCAATCTCGATGACTATGTGTCTATTACCAGCTACACACATAAGCCTTTCTACACTCAGTTCCCTGTTGAAGTACAAGACAACTGGCGTAATCCAATGTCCTGGAACCTGCCTATGGAGGATATGATGCGTATCATCGACAATGCCGTGGAGAACGGATATACCGTAGCTTGGGGTGGCGATGTCTCTGAGGATGGTTTCACCCGCAAGGGTCTGGCTTATTCCATTGACTCGAAGAAAGCTGAAAGCCTGGCTGGCAGCGACATGGCCCGTTGGCTCAAACTTTCCCGCGTGGAAAAGACCAACCTGCTCGACTCTCTTGGATGCACCGTGCCTGAACTGACTCCCACACAGGAAATGCGCCAGGAGCGTTATGACAACTGGGAATTGACTGATGACCATGGCATGTTGATTTATGGTCTGGCCAAGGATCAGAATGGCAAGGAATACTATATGGTGAAAAACTCTTGGGGTGAGGCCGGTGACTATAAAGGCATCTGGTACATGACCAAGAATTTCATTGCCGCCAACACCATGGATTATATGGTGAACGTGAACGCTATTCCAAAGGACATCTTGAAGAAGATGAAGGAAGCCCGCAAAAACCAACCATTGGGCGACTAACAGAAAATAATTGAACGCAACAGCGGCAAACCGTCATTTTCACACGGTTTGCCGCTGTCGCGTTTTAGTAAATGCTATTTGAGCAAATCAGGGCGTAGTTTTTTGGTTCGCTCAAGGCTTTGCTCGATTTCCCAGTCCTTGATTTTAGCTTCGTTGCCGCTCAACAAGATATCGGGCACACGCCAACCCTTGTACTCCGCAGGGCGTGTGTAGATGGGTGCAGAAAGCAGTCCGTCCTGGAAACAGTCTGACAAGGCGCTCTGGTCATCACTGATAACCCCCGGCACGAGTCGGACGATGGCATCGGCCATCACGGCGGCAGCCAGTTCTCCACCTGTGAGCACATAATCGCCTATGGAAATCTCGCGGGTGATGAGGTGGTCGCGCACCCGTTGGTCTATGCCCTTGTAATGACCGCAAAGGATGATGATGTTGCCCAACATGGACATCTCATTGGCAATCTCCTGAGAAAACTGTTCCCCGTCGGGCGAGGTGAAAATGACCTCGTCGTAATCACGTTCTGCTTTCAGGGCAGAGATGGCACGGTCTATCGGCTCGCACTGCATGACCATGCCGGCAAAACCTCCGTAGGGATAATCGTCCACACGTCTCCATTTGTCGGTAGTGTAGTCGCGGAGGTTGTGGAGATGTATCTCAGCAAGTCCTTTTTTCTGAGCACGTGCAAGAATGGATTCGTGGACAAATCCTTCCAGCATCTCGGGTAATACGGTGATAATGTCTATTCTCATATTGAAGTTTATTCTTTATCCATGATTTTATCGATGATGTACTCTTCGTTGAGCGAGGTCATGCAAAGCATGTCGCCTCGGCGACACTGTTTGTTGCCACTGATGGAACAAGGCTGACAGGCAACACGTGACACAATGGCATCGATGTCCGACTGATGCCAGCCGATAAATCCGCATTCCGGAGTGGTTCCACCCCAAATGGACACCACACGGACACCCACCAGAGAGGCAAGGTGCATGTTGGCGGAATCCATGCTCACCATCACGTCAAGCCGCTGCATGGCGGCCAACTCATGGTCGAGGCTTCCCCGTCCCGTGACAATCTGGGTGCGGGGGTAGGTGTCGGCCCAGCGTTGCAAGATGGCTGTTTCTTCCTTTCCGCCTCCAAAAAGAAACAATCTGACGCCGGCCATCGTGGAAAGTTTCCGCACAATGTTTTCCATGCGCTCTGTTGGGAATATCTTTGTCGTGTAACGGGCGAAAGGGGCTATGCCTATCCATCGCTCACCGCCTTTTTCTCCCATTGTGCCTTCGGGTGGTTCCACACCTTCCATGTCGAGCTGGTCGAACGAGGACCAGATGGAAAATCCCAAACGGCGGAAAACATCAAAATAACGGAGGGTAAATTCCTTGGAAGGAGAGTGGCTGTTGACGATTCCTTTCCGGAAACGGCGGCCTTTGTCGAGCATGCGTACCTTACGTCCCCGGATGAGGAATGCTGCGTCGACAATCCATGAACGCAGCACATTGTGAAGGTCGGCTACCATTTTGATGTCCTCATGGTTCAACATACGCAACAGGCGCCATGTTCCTTTTATACCGTGGTGAAGGGTCTTGTCATAGGGTAGGAACCGAAGATTCTGGGGTGCTCCCACGAACATGGGGGCAAACCGCTTGTCGGTAAGCATCACAAAATTCACGGAAGGGTTCTGCCGTGCCACAGAGTAGACAGCAGGAATGGTCATTGCCACGTCGCCCAAGGCGGAAGTTCGTGTAATCAGCACGCTCATGACGGGTTCTTTTTTTTCTGTTCATACATTTTGGCCAGCAGCACTACTTGATAGAACATACTGAGCAGTGTGCGGATAAGACCGGGCATGCCGTCCCGGAATCCTCCCTTCTGAATGTAATATTTATAGAAGCGGTGGAGTGGGCGGTAGAAGAAGGCAGCTGCTCCGTAATGTTTATCTTTGCGGCGTAGCAACTCCTCATCTGTGTACCCGTTGCTTTTCCTCATCCAGTCGGAGATACTTTCGTCGGCCAGATGGATGAAAGCCAGGTCTTTCCTTCGGCGCGAAATATATTCCACCTTGCCATTTACTGTGGGGAGGGAATGAATATACGGGGGCCATGTGGTGACATCACGGCGGAAGAAGCGGAGAATATGGTTGGGGTACAGGCAGTGCATGAAACGCCCCATGAAATAGTTCTTGCGGGGGATGTAAAGGCCGTCTGGACAGTCGGGTTTTCTGATGCTCTCGTAGAGATAGCTGACAAGAGCAGGTGTGACCAATTCGTCTGCGTCCACTTCCAAAATCCAGGGATGCGCAGCTTGGCGGATGGCGTAGTCTCTGGCAGGTTCCGGCACCTGATGATTCCCCTTGGGGAAATGGATGATGTTGCATCCGTGCCGTTGTGCTATCTCCAACGTATTGTCAGT
>CACXDY010000276.1 GCA_902766505.1 uncultured Prevotellaceae bacterium | reverse complement strand
TTATCACCAAAGTTACGATGAAGTGAGGGGGAAATACAAAATGAACTTGTTCATTTTTTATCCCGAGGCAGAGTAACTTCGGTGATTATCACCAAAGTTACGATGAAGTGAGGGGAAAATGCAAAATGAACTGTTTATTTTTTATCAAAAGTCATAGCAACTTTTACGCTTTCCTACTTCGATAGGCTTGTTTTGTTGGATTTTATATGGGTGATGAGGATATTTTTTGTATTTTTGCAACCAAACATGCCTATTATATGGAATTTAAAAACATGATTAAGAAGAGATTTTCCTGGTTGCCATGCTTGATGATGGTGGCTCTCGTTGCCTGTACGGGTCAATCTGCAAAACAAGGGAGTAAGGCACCGCAGTATGTCGATAAGGAGGGGAACCTGGTAGAGAAAGACAGTCCCAATGCCGTGGAGGAGGCATTACCCTTTACGGAAGGCACTGGAGAGAAAATCTTTGAGGAACATGGCATGCAGACCATCAGAGCAGAAAAAGATGAGGCTATCAGCCACCCTGAGAAGATGGTGAACCGCGACAGTTGCTTCATTGTTATGTCGAAGAAGGATTACTATCTCTATGTTTATGAGTCGCAAGGACAAGACACAATGATGCTGGCGAGATATGACTGCTGCTTCTCGCTGAAAAAAGGCCAGAAAGAGAAGAGTGGGGATATGCGCACTCCTCATTGTTCGATGGAGAGCCCCTTCTTCATCACGCAAATCGTGGACGCCTCAGGTTGGGAACATGACTTTGGCGATGGCAGAGGGTCCATCTTGGCTTATGGACATTATTTTCATCGGCTGCAGACACCGGGACATTCGGGCATAGGCATTCATGGAAGTACCAACAATGCCGAAAGTGTGCCTGGAAGAGCCAGCGAGGGCTGTATCCGGTTGAACGATGATGACATTATCGACCTGGAGGAGAATTATTCTCATGTGGGGATGAAAGTTGTCATCAAGGCAGAGGAAGTGGACGATTTGCCCTTCGAAATTCATGCAATGAAAAAGCAGAAGGTGGAGCGGAAAAGACATCTTGATCCGGCAATGGCCGTTGATAATAGTGCGGTGGAGCCTGCTGAAAAAGAGTAAGTTAAGAATTAACAGGATTTGTAGAAAAATGAAAGGAAAGGTGACCATCTTGCTGCTTGCAGCACTCTTGTTGAGTTTTGCTTCTTGCCGTAACAAACATAAAAAGCCTGACAATGTACGTGTGCCGGGAATCTCTGAAATCTCCGTTGAAGGACAAGAAGGAGACAAGACCACCCATGAACTCTATGACTCAAAGGTTGATGCTTTTGAGGATGTGCGCGACAAGACGATGGAATTGCCGGCTATGTTGCGCAAAGGAGAAGAGCTGTTGCTGAGGCGTGAGGGCTATTTCACCTCTTACAACACGAAGAAGAAAATTCCCAACTGGGTGGCATGGCATCTCACAGAGGGGCATACCTCTGGACGGTATTATCGTGATGGTCAAGTATTTACGGAAGATTCACAAGTGCCAAGGCCAAGAGCCACCGACAACGACTATTATACTTCAAGATACGACCGTGGGCATATGTGTCCGTCGGGCGACAATAAGTGGAGTGCCAAAGCCCAGGAACAGTCGTTTCTCTTCACGAATGTCTGTCCACAGAACCATGACCTCAACAAGGGAGATTGGAATGACCTGGAAATGCAATGCAGGTATTGGGCAAAGAAACTTGGAGGCCTCTATATTGTGACTGGACCTATTTTCTATGACAAGGATTATGAGACCATCGGTAAAAACAAGGTGGCTGTGCCGGATGCCTTCTTCAAGGTATTGCTTTCCAGAGGAATGAAAACCAAGGCCATTGGTTTTGTTTGTCCTAATAAGGGAGGGCATAAGGACATGACTGCTTATGTCAGGAGTGTTGACGAAATAGAGTTGTTGACAGGCCTCGATTTCTTCCCCCTGTTGGATGACAAGGTGGAAAATAAGGTGGAGGCCGCCGATCGGAAGACCATGATCAGCCAGTGGCAAGTGGAAAAGGCGGTATCCTATTACAATAGCCGCACAAAATAGTCGGATAAGATACAAATTCATCGGGGAGACAGAGATTCCCAGTGTCGAATCGAAATGCAAAATTAAGTTAAACACCCGTGGAATATGGTGAAAAAACAGTGGAAAACCGTATCTTTGCATTTCCAATCATAATTAGCTGAAAGGCGTGAAAATCAAAGAAGTGGTCAATGCCCTTGAAAGGTTCGCGCCTCTGCCC
>CACXDY010000275.1 GCA_902766505.1 uncultured Prevotellaceae bacterium | reverse complement strand
TGACCTTTTCTGTAAGATGTATGAGGAGGAGGGAGAACAAGCAAAGGACATTCCTGCCCTCATTCTTGAAAACAATCTTTATGGAATAGACATTGACCGCCGTTGCTACCAGCTGGCAAGTTTTGCACTGACAATGAAAGCAAGGGCATACTACCGTCGTTATCTACGTCGCACAGTCACTCCACATGTCATTTCATTGGAGCCTATAGACCATGATACGATTCAGTCTGCGGGAGCCTGGCCGTCAAAGTCGTTGATGTGGCAGTTTGAGAATATTGACACGATAGGTTCTCTTCTGAAAGTGACTCCTGAGGAGTGTGCAGCTATTCAAGTGGAGGGAAATAGTCTGTTTGGCGTCAGACAAAAGTTGCTGAAGGCACAAGCGGAATATCTTTCGAGGAAGTATCATTGTGTGCTGACAAATCCACCATATTTGGGGAAAGGAATGGGGGATGCTCTGAAAAAATACGTAGAGAATATTTATCCCCATACAAAGGGTGATTGCATGGCGACCTTTATGGAACGATGTCTTGATTTCAACAGTATTTTTGGGAAAATGAGTATGATTAACCAAGATAGCTGGATGTTCACAATCTCTTATGAAGAATTTAGGAAAGAACTATTAGCATCTGCAATTCATATTGATTCGCTTATTCATCTCGGCCCCCATGCCTTTGCTGAAATCGGAGGTGAAAAAGTTAAATCTGTTACTTTCGTAATTGCAAAAGGCCATAATTCATCAAAAGGAGCCTTTATTAATGTTTATGAATACAAAAATCACATTGAAAAAGAGCATTATTTTTTAAAAGCTATTAATAATCCAAGTTGTGGTTGGTTTTATAATGCCAGCCAGGATTCTTTTGTTCATATTGAAGGGGAACCAATAAGTTTCTGGGGTACGGAGAAAATATTTGATGTTTACTCGAGAAATCGGTCGTTGTCGGCTGTAGCCAACCCTTGTGTTGGCTTGCAGACAGCCGACAACGACCGATTTCTTCGTATTTGGTTCGAGGTCGGATTTGATAAAATCTGTTTAAATGCACAAAATGCCGCGTTAGCGGCTCGCACACAAAAAAAATGGTTCCCATATAACAAAGGTGGAGCAAAGAGGCGTTGGTATGGGAATCAAGAATTACTTGTTAATTGGGAGTCTGATGGAAAAGAATTAAAAGGATTCAAAGGTGCAGTAATAAGAAATCCATCTTATTATTTCAAGCCTTGTATTTCATGGGGGTTAATTTCAGGACCCCTATTTAGGTATTTCCCCTATGGCTTCATTTATGACGTTCAAGGTATGAGTTGTTTTTACAATTCACCAGAACAACTTCAAAAAGAAATTGTTTGGCAAAATAGTAAAGTGTTTAATGAAGTCGCAAAAATAATTAGTCCAGCAGGCCATATTCAGATTGGAGAAATTGGCAAAATGCCATGTTGTGACAACGCTCCTGATGGAATTGAAGAAGTTGGTAAAGATAACATCGCCATTTCTAAGCAAGACTGGGACTCCCACGAAACCTCATGGGATTTCCAACGTAATCCTCTTTGGGAACAACAGTTATACACTATCCTCTTTGAGATGCAAGGGCAAGGGATTATGTCTGAGGATGCCACCATCGACGATATTGGCCCATTTAATCTTCCCGATTTGCTGCAACCATTGGAAATATTGGTCGAGAACTTCGAGTCAGAATGGGAAGATAATTTCCGCCAGCTTCATCACAATGAAGAGGAACTTAACCGAAAATTTATTGAGATTTATGGTCTGCAAGACGAATTGACACCCGATGTGCCACTTGAAGAAGTGACCATTCTTCAAAAGGGTGAAATCTCCATTGAAGACAATAAAATTGTATGGCATGAAGATGTCATCATCAAACAGTTTATCAGCTACCTTATAGGTTGCTTCATGGGGCGTTATGCTATTGACAAGCCCGGACTTATCATAGCCTCACAAGGACAAAAAATTGAAGACCTTGATTTGCCAGCCCAGACCATCGAAATTGACGATGACGGAATAATACCCATCATTCAAGAAGAAGATTTCTTTGTTGACGATATGACACAACGTATTGAGGTGGCAGTTAAAACTCTTTTTGGAGAGATGAACTTCTATGAGAATATGAAGTATATCAAGTCTTGTTTAGGGCAGAACCTACGCGATTATCTTTATAAGAACTACTATGCCGACCATCAGCAGATGTATTCTGTCAAGGGAGCTAAGCGCCCCATTTACTGGCTATTCAGTAGTCAAATGGGCGACAAGAAAAAGAAAGGGTATTTCAAGGCACTTGTCTATATGCATCGC
>CACXDY010000274.1 GCA_902766505.1 uncultured Prevotellaceae bacterium | reverse complement strand
CCGCTCCGAGAACGAGGCAGACCATTACTATGTGAAAGACTGGAGATGGGTTGACCTCAGCAGCCTGGGTACCGTGGAGTCCCTTTCCTTCAGTCTCGACGGTTCGAGAAAGAACGACTGGGGACTGACCACCCCGGCTTATTTCTGCATGGACGACTTCAACGGTACGGCACCAGCAGCTGACGGCCCAGCCACCTTCGAGGATTTCGCCCTCGATGCAGAGAGCCATTTTAACGGTGCCGGTGTAGAAGGCGAGACCATCACCGATACATGGGGTTCACAAGTGACGAAGAGCCAGTTTGTCAGCGGTGGATACCGTTTCACCACAATCTACGACCCCACATGGGGATCATGGTCAGGTGTGGGAGTATCCAATGAGACCTCTACCTCCTATGCCACTACAGATGATCAATTCCGTAATGCCGTAGGTCATGGTTATGACGGCAGCAACAACTATGCCGTAGTATACCCATCAGCCTTGGGCGAGACCGCAGAACCTATCAATGGTCCAGCTATCATCAGCGGTATGTATGTGACCAATTCCGCATGGAATGTGAAAGCCTATACCGTAGGGGACGACATGACCCCAGGCGCATTCACCACAGGCGACTGGTGCAAGCTCACTATCACAGGAACCCATGCCGATGAGACCACTGCCACAGTGGAAGTATATCTGGCTGACTACCGTTCAGAGGATGCTGTTCATCACTATTACATCGACTGGTGGCAGTGGGTAGACCTCACCAGTTTGGGCGAGGTGAAGAATATCACCTTCTCCATCAGCAGTTCGAGAAACAACAATTGGGGTATGACGACACCCAACTACTTCTGCTTCGACAACCTCGGTGGAGAACCCGATGGAACCGTAGGTATCAGTCATCCCACGACAGCCAAGCAGCAACAGCCAGCCACAAAAGTGGGTATTTATACGCTCGATGGCAAGCAGATTACCACACCACGTCATGGGTTGCACATTATCCGCATGAGCGACGGCACTACCCGCAAAGTGGTATTCTAAGCAGAGACCTTGTTTGACACGATTTATCCCCGCCAAAACCGGCGGGGATTTTTCATGCCATCCTTCCCTTCAGCTTTTTCCTTGCCAATTTCAGTTTTATTCACTACAAAAAGTCTGTCATTTGTCAAAAGAATACTATATTTGCAAAAGAAACAGACAACAGAGAAAAACATGATGAGAAGAAACGGTTTACTATGGATATTTTTCCTGACGGTGACAAGTATTCATGCAGGCGACATCAAGTCAGGACAGATATGGCCCGATAACCGTGGCATTCATATCAATGCCCATGGTGGAGGAATGTTGTACGACAATGGCATTTACTATTGGTATGGAGAGCATAAGAGCGACACAACCAGTTCGGCTTACGTGGGTGTGAATTGCTATTCATCGCGAAATCTGACCGACTGGACCTATCAGGGAGTTGCTCTCTCCGTCGTCAATGAGCGTGGACACGACCTGGAACCAGGGTGCATCATGGAGCGGCCGAAAGTCATTTTCAACAAGAAGACAGGGAAATATGTGATGTGGTTCCACTTGGAACTCAAGGGCCGCGGTTACCATGCCGCCCGTTTCGGTGTGGCAGTGGCTGATACGCCTACAGGCCCTTTCCGCTATCTATACTCGCAACGTGCAAATGCCGGCAAATGGCCATTGGAGTTCGGCCAGAAGGAGTTGGCCGTCATCGACACCATGCAAATCAGTCATTTCCCGACCTGGTGGACACCTTCGTGGCGAACAGCCATTGAACAAGGTCTGTTTTTGAAGCGCGATTTTGCCGATGGACAAATGTCGCGTGACATGACATTGTATGTGGATGATGACGGCAGAGCCTACCACATCTTCTCGTCAGAGGATAATCTGACTCTCCATGTGGCCGAACTGACTCCAGACTATACCGCACATTCTGGCCGGTATACCAGAGTGGCACCAGGTGGCCAGAACGAGGCTCCCGCTATCTTCAAGCATGAAGGTACTTACTGGATGATTACATCAGGTTGTACGGGATGGGCACCCAATGAGGCACGTATGTTCTCTGCCCCCAGTATTTGGGGCCCATGGAAGCAGCATCCCAACCCCTGTGTAGGTCCCCGTGCCGACATCACTTTTGGTGGCCAAAGCACCTACATCCAACCATTGCCAGACGGAAGGATGATGTTCATGGCCGATATTTGGCGACCCCGTCATCCGAGCGACGCACGTTACATCTGGCTCCCCATCAGTTGGAAAAACGGGATGCCAAGCATCGAATGGACAGACAGTTGGAGCCTTGAAATCCCTAATTAAGTTAAAAGATTCCCAAGAAGCCAGGTTACTCTCATAAAAAAACACTAACTTTGCTATCCTGTAGTAAAGTAACTCATCGCAGGAAAGCCATCTAACACCAATCATTGAAAATGAGTTTCGAAGAATCCGTCAGAGTCTGTATGAAAAAATACCTGGATTTCGAAGGTCGTGCCGACCGTTCGGAATACCTATGGTTTTATCTGGCAGTGCTCCTTGCCCAAGTGGCGGCTTCTATGGTGAGCGGAAGACTGCTCGACATCGTTGTCTTGTTGTTGTTGCTACCCTCCCTATCCGTTTCCATCCGCCGGTTACACGATACGGGACGTTCCGGGCTATATCTGCTGATACCCATCTACAACATATATCTCCTATTTTTTGTAGGAAGTGACCCAGGGCCCAATCAATATGGCGAAGAGCCTGTTGAGTAAGACGATGCTTGATTGGTCCTGGAAGAAAAACCTTTAGATGACCCTCATTTCTAAGAAAGACAAGTAAGAAAACATGAAAAAAGCAATTGTCATAGGCGCCTCATCAGGTATTGGCATGGAAGTAGCCAAACTGCTGCTTTCCGACGGGTGGTCGTTGGGTGTTGCCTCACGTCGCACCGAGCTGCTGGAAGAGTTGAAGCACCGTGCGCCCGACAGGGTGGAACTGCAAGCCATCGACGTCAACAGCGAGGATGCCGGGGACCTGTTGTTGAGTCTCATTGCCATGACCGGCGGCATGGACCTGTTTTTCTATGCTCCCGGTATTGGGCGGCAGAATCCCACTTTGGAACCCGAAACCGAAATCAACACCGTGACCACCAATGCCCTGGGATTCACCAGGATGATAGGCGCTGCCTACCGTTACATGGCCAACCACGGTGGTGGGCATATTGCAGCCATCACTTCCATCGCCGGCACCAAGGGTCTTGGTCCGGCTCCCTCCTACTCCGCCACCAAAGCCTTCCAAAGCAATTACCTTCAGGCTTTGGAACAGCAAGCCAACACACGCAAACTCCCCATCCGGTTCACCGACTTCCGTCCAGGATTTGTCGACACCGCCCTTTTGGGCGATGGGCGCAATTATCCCATGCTGATGAAAAAGGAGGATGTGGCCTATGAGATTGTGGAGGCACTCAATAAGAATGTGCATGTCCGTGTCATCGACTGGCGTTGGCGCATTGTGACTGCCTTCTGGCGACGGATTCCCCGCTGGATATGGCGCCGTTTCCGTTTGTTCAAGATAGAAAATCAAACCAAAGAATCATAGATATGGAAAACAAGAAACATTTCAAAGTTGTCGCTGCCGTGGTAAAAGACGGCGACCGTTACCTGTGCATGCAGAGATGCCGTTCGGAATATACTTACACCACTGAGCATTGGGAGTTTCCCGGTGGCAAAGTGAAAGAGGGAGAAACCGAGCACCATGCTCTTATCCGCGAGATTAAGGAGGAGATGGACTGGGACATCTATGTAGGCAAATGCCTTGGCAGCATTGTTCATGAATATCCCGATTTTTCCATCACACTGACCGCCTATCTCTGCCGTGGTGGTGAGGGAGAATTCAAGCTGCTGGAACACCTCGACTATCAATGGCTGACCCTCGAAGAAATGGACAAACTCAAATGGACCGAGGGCGATAGGAAACTTCTGCAGTTGCTGTAAAGCAGCCCCATGAGAAAAAAATCGAAGACTGCCAACACATCACCGATGGTTGGCAGTCTTCTTTTGCTCTTAATAATTATTGATGCCTCCTTTTATTTTTTCACGAACTTGCATGTAGCGATATGGCCATGTCCGTCACTGACGTGGGCAATGTAGCATCCCTGTGGCAACTGACCTACCGGAACCTCAGCATAACCATCCGTCATGCGGGCATGATGAAGGGCAACGGGCTGACCGGCCAAATTGCAGACCTCCACCTCAGCATCCATCATCTGATTGCTGCGGATGACAATATTGCCCAAAACATATCGGGCGGACAGCATATCCGTAGCCTGAGCCAGAACGTTGCCAATGCCATCGGCCTGAGAGACAGGCATCTGGTAAGAAGTCTTGATATTGGTTTTCGCGATGGAAGGTGTGTTTGTGACAAAAACCTCATTGCCACCATCGGGATAACGGCATACCGTCTCATCAGCCCGATGAACAGCATAGGTCAACCTGTCGTTCCATGAACCATCAGCTGCGGTGAGCATCACATCGCCGCCATCAGCTTCCAATTTGAACGATGCATGCAACTGACTGACCGGTTCCAATTTGTCACACCATACAATCAGATAGCCATGAGGTGGGATGACCGTTTCCGCCATGCCTTCCCCTTTACTGATCTGGTATTTCTGAGGTTTATTGACATTGTCGGTGAGATACATTCCCTCCACGTCTACCGGTTCGTTGGTGGTATTGTATAGTTCCACCCAGTCATTCCGCTTCCAATAATCATTCACATAGATGCCATTGGCAGCACTTACCTCATTGATACGCACAGGCGGGAGATTCTCAGCCTTGCGCTCTTCCTCTGTCATAGGTGCGAAACAAGCAGTCATCTTCAGCGTGAGGTCATCAGGCATCGTAATGACCGGTTCGGTGGAATAGTATTCAGTGTTGTTTGCCTTGCGCCATCCCAAGAAGCGGCTTCCTGCAGGTGCCTTGGCTTCCAACTGAACGGGACCAAACAGCCGTCCATTGAAATCTGAATAGGGAACCTCCAACCCATTGACATAAATATAGGCGCCCTGCATATCGGTGGTAAGTTGTACTTTCTGTTTCTTCGCTCTCGACAGTTGCATAGGAGCAAACGCCTGCATGCAAGTCATCATCGACTCATTGAGGTTGTTGAGTTTCGACTTAATCAAGTTGGCTGAGCCATCAGGCGAGTGCCACCCGTCAAGCTGCATCATGGGACGGACGACATCGGCCAACTCGTCGACGATGGCTACCGCTTTGTTCTTCTCGAACACACTGCCGCCAATCAAGCAATAGGTGTCGATGAACAACTTGCGGAACTCTTCGTTTTTGAGCATGTTGAGGAAGAACGTCACGATTTTGATTTCCTCATACCGTGACTCCTGGAGATCATAAATAAAGTTGAAGGTATGCCACTGGTCGGCTTGGAAAGCGGTGAAGGGGTTGCTATTCTTGAAAGCGAAATCCAAATCAAAGGTGACAAAGCGGTAACGGCCGTTGTCATGACTCCGGAAGCCCTTGATGTTGTTATGGGGCCAGTCTGAAGACCCGAGGAACAGTTCCACGGCCATGTAGTTGACAAACTCATCAATGTCGAGTATCTGCTTGAGCTCATCGTAGGCACCCGGCTCTGTACTATGGGCACCCAGTTCATAGATTCTCTCGAGCACCTGACTGTTACCCTGCATGAAGACCACATTGGAATCGGCACTCATCTCAAACATATCGATGAAGTCACTATCATAGCCATAGTTGGCATCCACGAATTTATTGTTGTTGGGCTCACGCATATTGAGCACCCCCCTGAATTCGCCATTGACATATTCGATAACAGGCACATAGGACTGCAGGTCGAGATTGATGCCCGACCGTTGAATGATGGTCTGCAAGGCAGGGTCAAGGAACCGACTGCCATTATTCTCCCACACATCATTGCCGCCATTGCGCACCAGCAACACCTTGTTTCTGATATAGGGTTTTTGAGGGAAGAAAGCATATTCGAAGCGGTTTTGGCCATCGAACTCTTTTCCTGACTTCAATTTGAATGACCTGGGAGTGGCTGAGCGGGTCCATCCTCCCGACACACAGATATCCACATCTTGATTATAAGCCATCACACCCTCAGGAGTGATGAAAGAGAAGTTGACGGGACGGTCCCAGTCCATGTTCCAGTTGCACTTAGTTTCCTGTCCGTTGCCTGTCCTACCATTATTTCCTTTGGTATCAATGCCCCATTTGTTGTCAGTGAAATATTTCTTGTTGCCAACGATGGAGATGACGGGTATGGTGTATTTGTTGTTGGTTTTGATATAGGAACGGGTGACAGGCACACTGGGCAGGTATCCATCCTGGTACAGCCGGAAACAGAAATTGGTCGTCTGCGTAATCTTGAAGTGTCCATCGGCACTAACGGTTCCCGATGACTCCACATCGCCATTGTGAGCCTCCCAGTAGATATCATCGAAATAATAGTTGTTCGACCTTCTCGACTCATTAAGGTTGAAAGCAATGGTCTGCATGCCCTGGAAACCAGCCTGTTCGGGAGTCACGGTACCATCGAAAACAATCTCCTGCCACTCTGTGGTGACATTGTAATTGCCATCCAACATAGCCCAATGGATATAGCTGCCCGGGGTGGTGTGTGACTGAACTGAAATATTGGCAGGTTGGTCTGCCCTCACCTTCATTCTGAAACGGTATCTATCACCAGCATTCCACACATGGTCAGGAGTATAGACAAAGAACTGGGTATCCCAGGATTGTTGTGGGTTGTTCACCGAATGCACCTTGACACCACGGGAGCCATCGTATCCGGCCCCATCAACAATATGGGTTTCATAGGCACCACCAGCATTTCCGTCCTTGCCCACAAGAGAGGTCACATCCGTTCCCTCGCAATCACTGTTGATGACAAAATTGATCCATTCCTGACCTTCTGCAATCTCTTTAGGCAAGATAGGTAGCGAGCCATCGGTGGTATACACCAACTTCGCACCCTCAGGTATGGTCACATCGAATGACAAAGAACTGGTAAAAATCTTGCTGCCCGCACCCACCACAGGAGGGTCGAGCCTGCGGTCGGCAAAAACGGCTGAAGCATTTGACTCGCCAGGTGTGGCATCTGCTGTCCACCCCCACTCACCCGTTCCATCGACTTTGCGGGCATAAGCCGTGCGGCTCATGGCCTCTGGATAATCCTGACTGAAGATGAGATTTCCATTCTGATCGCTGAGATAGATGGTTCCTCCATCGCAATCGAGTTTGAAAGGCGCCTGTGTGGTCTTAATATTGTTGGAGCCGAGCCAGATGACCTTAAAGCCCTTGGCGGGCACACTTCCAATGTCTTGCGGCAAATGCCACAAGGTGAGGTTGGAGGCATCGTCACTCATATACATACCTGCCAGATTGACCTCCTCATCGGAGGGATTGTACACCTCAATCCAACTGTCAAAATTCGTAGCTGGACTCATCACCGTACCCACATTCGATGCCATCAACTCATTGACAACGAGGGCTACTGTCATTAGCGAATTCAGAAACATGCTTGATTCCTTTTTGCGTCCCTTATTAATTGTTTAGTTGACAAATGAAACTGTCAATCAAAAAAAGTGCTGCAAAAGTAGTCAAGAAAAAGCGAAACCGTCTTTTAATTTGTAACATAAGCTATCATTATTGTTACATCCCTTTCTAATTTAAGGAAAACGGCCAACTGAAAAACGGCAAAATCATCGGTAAATGGTGTAGGAACCACCATCGCTGGCGCAATATTTGCGCAACAGTTTCTGTAAGTTTTTCGCGGTTTCCATCACATGCAATTCATCACCGTCATAACCATTGACCAAGACGAGCAGATGGGTGGTGGAGAGTTCAATTTTGGTGCGCTCATTGTCACTTGTGGGAGTTCCCACGCCACCTGCCTCATCACGGTAAACTGGCAATCCCTCAATATTGATGATGCCCCGGCCAATGCCTTCATAAGGTTCTCCCTGTCGGCCAATGCCCAGTGTCAGGGTTGTGCCCTGAAACTTGTCGGCATCAAAACCGCCCAAACTGTATCCAGAGGCAATGCTGGCCAGGTTGATAAGATCAACGAGGGTGTCTATCTGATAGAGTTCCTTGCCTTGCAACATACGGCGGATGAGAGCCTCGGAAGCCGGTCGGTATCTGGAGGGGTCCTTGCCACAGGCCTTGTAAACCCTTCTGGTAGCAGCAATGCCCGGCAGCAGTTTGAGCGTTTCGGTCGACAACTGTTGCCGGTATTGGTCACCAAGTGCATGGATATCTTCCCATAAGGTTGCACAATAAGGAGAATTCTCACAATAAGCCTCCACGGCGGCGCCCACAAACCCTGGACAAACACGCTCTATCTCTTGTGAAACCTGAACTTGTATCATGATATAATGGTTTTAAGATGGATTTTCTATTGATGAGTCAAGCATTTTCAGAAACTCGTCTTCGCCAATGACTGGTATGCCAAGTTTCTCTGCTTTTTGAAGTTTGGCAGGTCCCATATTCTCTCCTGCCAGGATGAAGGACGTTTTCGAACTGATAGACCCCACGTTCTTGCCGCCATGCTGTTCGATGATCGTTTTGTATTCATCACGGCTATGGTGGCTGAAGACTCCACTGATGACAATGCTCTTTCCCTCCAGGGCATTGCCAGCCTGCTGCAGGTCGGCCTCATCAATTCCCATCTGCACGCCATATTCCCGAAGCCGCTCTACAATCCTTTGATTGACAGGATTGTGGAAATAGTCCATCACACTCTTGGCAATAACTTCACCCACGCCCTCTACCTGCATGAGGTCGTCGAGGGAGGCATTGGCCAGCGCATCGATATTCCGGAAATGACGTGCAAGCAGTTTGGCGGAAGTTTCCCCAACGAAGCGGATGCCCAAAGCAAACACCACCCGTTCGAACGGTACACTGAGCGAGCGTTGGATGCCGGTGACAATTTTCTCGGCCGACTTCTGTCGCGTACCCTCTGCATTGATATCCTCTACACGGATGAGGAACAAGTCGGCCACATCATGGATAAGTCCACGCTGATAGTAGTCGTCCACAGTCTCTGGGCCGAGAGAATCGATGTTCATGGCCTTCCTGGCGATAAAATGCTCAATGCGCCCTTTGATTTGCGGAGGACAGGCAGCATCGTTGGGACAATAATGAGCCGCCTCTCCTTCATAACGCACCAATGGGGTTCCGCATTCCGGACATACCGTGATGAAGGCTACAGGCTGAGCATCAGGTTCACGACGCGACACCTCCACCCCAACTATTTTGGGAATGATTTCCCCACCCTTCTCCACATACACATAATCACGCTCGTGAAGGTCGAGCATACGGATGAAATCCTCGTTGTTGAGCGTAGCTCTTTTCACGGTCGTTCCAGCCAACTGTACAGGTTCCATATTGGCCACGGGTGTGATGGCTCCAGTCCGCCCCACCTGGTAGGTCACCTCACGCAACCGGGTCAGTTGCCGTTCGGCCTTATATTTATAGGCGATGGCCCACCGGGGACTTTTGGCTGTGAATCCCAATGCACGCTGCTGTCTGAGGGAATTGACTTTCAACACGATGCCATCGGTAGCCACCGGCAAATCACGCCGGGCGGTATCCCAATAGGCGATGAAATCCATCACCTCATCGAGTGTTTTTACTTTTTTAATTCCCTGACTGATTTTGAACCCCCACTGCGCAGCTGCCATCAGATTCTCGTAGTGTCCTTCGCATGGCAACGATTCACCCAAAAGATAGTAAAGGTAGGCATCGAGCTGACGGCTGGCCACCAGGTCGGACTTTTGGCTTTTCAGCGTCCCGCTTGCCGCATTACGCGGATTGGCAAAAAGCGGTTCGCCTGCAGCCTCACGCTCAGCATTGAGTCTCTCGAACACTTTCCAAGGCATGAGAATCTCGCCGCGAATCTCAAAGGTTTGGGGCATTCTGGGCATGGTGGCAAAGAGTCCGAGTCCCTGTTGGAATTGTTCTTCCCATGCTGAAAGATAAAGCGGAATAGAACGGATGGTGCGCACATTACCAGTAACATCATCCCCCCTGACGCCATCGCCCCTTGTGACGCCTCTCACCAATTTACCCTCCTCATAGGTGAGCGAGATGGAAAGACCGTCATATTTCAACTCACAGCAAACCTCAAAAGGCTCACCCCTCAGTCCACGACTCACACTGGCATACCATTCTCTCACCTCCTCCTCGCTGTAGGTATTGGCCAAAGAGAGCATAGGATATTTGTGTTCCACTTGGGAAAACTCCTGATTGAGGTCACTACCCACCCTTTGTGTGGGTGAATTGGGGTCAGCCAGTTCCGGGTGGCGATTTTCCAATTCCTGCAGCTCATGCATCATGAAATCGAAATCCTGGTCACTGATAGTGGGTTGGTTGAGCACATAATACCGATGGTTGTGCTCATGCAGTTCACGCCGCAGCTGTAAGATTCTGTCTTTCTCGGTCATAATTGTCTAAATATCTTTGCCTGTATAGAGCTGATAGTATTTTCCTTTCTGTGCCAACAGTTCGTCGTGTGTTCCGCGCTCAATGATACGTCCTTTCTCCAAAACGATGATGCAATCAGAATTACGCACAGTCGACAACCGGTGTGCAATCACAAAAGTGGTGCGTCCTTTCATGAGTGAGTCCATCCCGTGCTGTACCATCTGTTCCGTACGGGTATCAATGGATGATGTAGCCTCGTCGAGGATCAGCACAGGTGGGTCGGCTATGGCTGTACGGGCGATTGACAACAGCTGACGCTCACCTTGACTAAGGTTGGAGGCGGTGCCATTGATGACCGTGTGATATCCATTGGAGAGACGACGTATGAAATCATCGGCTCCAACGAGTTTCGCAGCCTCAATACATTCCTGGTCGGTAGCATCAAGCCGTCCATATCTGATATTGTTCAACACCGTATCTGTGAAGAGTTGTGTTTCCTGAAGCACCATCCCAAGACTTCTTCTCAAGTGTGGCTTTGCGATATCATTGATATTGATGCCATCATATTGTATTTTACCATCCTGGATATCATAGAAACGGTTGATGAGGTTGGTGATGGTTGTCTTTCCTGCACCCGTACCGCCTACAAAGGCGATTTTCTGGTCGGGCATGGCATCAAGCAAAATATCAAAAAGCACTTGCTTGTCGGGGGTGTAGCCAAAGTCTACCAAATCGAAACTCACACCACCCTCAACCTTTATGAGTTTGCCATCCTTGGTGCGCCAAGCCCATAGGCCAGTGCGTTCAGAAGCGACCTCGATAGTACCGTCTGGTTTCTCCATGGCATTCACCATTTCCACAGTGCCCTGGTCGGTCTCTGGTTGTTCATCCATCAGTTCGAACACCCGTTCGGCACCTGCCGAAGCGGTGATGACGCTGTTGATTTGCTGTGAAATGTGTGCGATGGGTTGTGAGAAATTCTTGTTGAGCGTCAGGAAAGCCACCAAGGTTCCCAAGGACAGTCCTATATTGGTGGTGAGGGCAAGGGTAGCACCCACTACAGCAATGAGCACATAACCGAGGTTACCAAGGTTGCCGTTGACCGGCATCACAATATTGGCTATTTTATTGGCATTATATGCACTCGACCTCAAGTTCTCGTTGATAGTCTCAAACTCCTCGATGGCTTTCTGCTCATGGCAGAACACCTTAACCACTTTCTGTCCGTTCATCATTTCCTCAATGAATCCGTTGACAGCAGCGAGGTTTTCCTGTTGACCCACGAAATGCTTTCGTGACATGCTTCCCAACCGGGTTGTCGCCCAAGCCATGAGCACAGCCATGGCGATAGACACACAGGTGAGGGGCAGAGAGAGTACCACCATGCTGACGAAAGTGATAGCCAGCGTAATCAGTGAACTGAATGCCGAGGGGAGGCTCGAACTGATAACTTGCCGCAAGGTATCGATGTCGTTGGTATAAGTCGACATGATGGCCCCATGGGAATGAGAGTCAAAATAACCAATAGGTAGTTTCTCCATATGTGAGAACATGCTTTTCCTCAACCTGAGCATGGTGCCCTGGCTGACCGTTATCATGATGCGGTTGTAGGCATAGGAACAGGCGACACCCACGATGAGAATCAGCGCCAGTTTTAATAAAGCGGCAGCCAAAGGAGAAAAATCGGGGTTGGAAATACCCTGAAGTGGCACGATATAGTCGTCGATGAGTGTCCGTGTGAATAGGGTTGACATCAGCGTGGCCGCCGATGAAACAATGATACAGGCAAAGACTACGATGAAAGAGAACCGATAGTTTTGCATGACAAATTTGAACAGCCTTACAAGCGTTGCTTTCTTGTCCTTTGCTGTTTGTGTCTTGGAATAGACCTCACCGGGAGGAGTGCGCATACCCATTCTCATGATTTCACTCTTTTAGGGTTCGACTTCTTTGCTTTTTTCTTATTCGGCTCATCGAAATCCCCGCTTTCCTCATTCTGCAAGGAGAAGATTTCCTGATAGATGGCATTCTTGCGGAGCAAGTTGTCATGGGTATCAAATCCGCTCACACGCCCTTTATCAAGCACAAGGATGCGGTCGCAGGCACTTACAGAGGATATGCGCTGAGCAATGATAATCTTGGTGATATCGGGCAGTTCCTCCCGGAAAGCTCTCTGGATGGCTGCATCAGTAGCCGTGTCACAAGCACTTGTACTGTCATCGAGTACCAGCACGCGCGGTTTCTTCACCAAAGCCCGGGCGATGCACAAACGTTGTTTCTGTCCACCTGAGACATTGGTTCCACCCTGTTCGATATGCGTATCATACCCTTTCGGCATCTGGTCGATGAACTCATCGGCGCAGGCCATCCGGCATGCTTCCTGACATTCCTCCAAAGTAGCATTTTCATTTCCCCATCTGAGGTTGTCGAGAATAGAGCCGGAGAAGAGCACATTCTTCTGCAATACTACAGATACTGCATTGCGAAGCGTGTTGAGGTCATATTTCCGGACATCTTTTCCACCCACTCGCACCGTTCCTTTCGAAACATCATACAGACGGCTGACCAGATTGACCAATGAAGACTTACCGCTACCTGTACCGCCAATGACGCCAATGGTCTCTCCCTGACGGATATGGAAGGAAATATTCTGAATAGCATATTCCCCACTACCCGACTTATAGGCAAACGAGACATGGTCGAAGTCGACACTCCCGTCGGTCACCTCCATGACAGGATTCACAGGATTGGTGATATCAGCCGTCTCATCGATTACCTCTGCCACACGTTGTCCGCTAGCGGCGCTCTGCGTAAGCATCACAAAAATCATGCTGAGCATCATCAGCGACATGAGAATACTCATCACATAGGTGAAGAGCGACGTTATCTCACCCGTAGTCAGCGTACCAGCCACCACAAACTGAGCACCAAACCATGAGATAGCGATGATACAGGCATAGACCACAAGATTCATCACCGGATGGTTGAGTGCCATCAGTCCTTCGGTGCGTACATACAGTTTGTACAAGGCTTCTGCAGCCCTAAGGAATTTATGGTTCTCATAGTCTTCACGGACGAAAGCCTTGACCACTCTGATACCAGCCACATTCTCCTGCACGCTGGCATTGAGCTGGTCGTAACGTTCAAAGACCATCTTGAACAACCCCGCCACTCTGCTGATCAGGAAATAGAGGAACACAGACAATACCACCATGGCCACAATGAAAATGACACTCATGCGGACATCTATGACGAAGCACATGATAATGCTGAACAGCATCCTGAAAGGAGCCCTTACAGAAATACGAAGCAACTGCTGGTAGGCATTCTGCAGATTCGACACATCGGTAGTCATTCGGGTAACGAGGCCGGAAGTGCTGAACTTATCGATATCAGAGAAAGAGAAGGTCTGTATATTCTGATACATGGCACTTCTCAGATTGGCAGCGAATCCCGAAGAGGCATAGGCGGAATATTGACCTGCCCGTATGCCGAAGAACAGACTCAAGCACGCCATTCCAAGCATCACACCCCCATAGAGATACACATTCCCCACATCACCGGCATTGATTCCCAAGTCGATGAGTTTGGCCGTCACATAGGGGATGAGGACATCCATCACCACCTCAAGCGAGGTATACAAAGGAGTTAGGATAGACGCCTTCCGATATTGTTTGATTTGAGCGGCAAGAGTCTTGATCATTCCACGGTTATTTAAAGGTCCATTTCAAAGCGAGTGTAGGAATCGCATGGAGGCGGTTGTTGTGTCCCAAATCGTCAAAGACAAAATTGTTGCTGATTTCCACCTCTGTACCAATGCTGAGGGGTATTCCGCCACCATTACCCATGGCGTCGAAATTGAGCCAGAACTGAGGTTCAGAGATGATAATCCATTTCCCATTCACATTAGGATCATACCATGCATCGAAAAAACCTGAGAACGTGACGATGCGGTTGTGCGGACTCAAGGACCAAACCGCTGTGGCCTGAAAGCCATTGAAAGGTCTATTCCAGGGATTTTGTCCCTTAAAATAATACTTGTACATCGCCTGCAACGAAAAAGTGCGGGAAAAGTCGGCATTTGCCCAATTATAGGCAGGTCCTGCAAGCACTGCATGCTGATATCTTGTGGCATTGTTGGCAAGTTGCGAAGACCCGACACCACCATTGTATTCGACATGAGCGGCCCAATGCTTATCTGAGGTTAAATTAAATTCCCGAGCGATTTCCCAATAGGCACCTGCCACACCATCGTGAAAATAATCGAGGTCGGTAAACAGGAAGGTACTTCCCCATTGGTCGGTCTTAAACATCTCTACTGTTGTGGTGACACTGGGCCGGCCTGTGAGGTGTTCCTCCAGACAATGCCCCAAGTCATAATGCAATTGCACATTTTGACCCAATGACGGTAGGAAAAGAGCCAGTGCAAACAATATAGAAACATACTTTCTCATTCTCAACTTCATTTGTTATCAGCTTGCGAAATTAGCAAAAAAACACGAAAACGCAGCAAATATGGTCAAAAATAAAGAGGGAGGAAGTGAAAACAGCTATCACTTCCTCCCTCTGAATTATCCTACAGACATTAGTCCCACAAGGACTGGTTTTTGTTGAAGCTGTTGTCCTCATCGGAGAAGACGATGCCATTGCCATCGAGTTCTCCGTCATTGATTACTGTAGTATCGGGATTCTCAGTAAAACTATCGGCGAACACCACACAGGGCATCATCGACCAAATCTCCGCCTGAGGAATGATATATGATTTTTTCATAATAGCAGACAGTTATTTCACCACAAATTTCTTTCCATTACTAATATACAAGCCTTTAGGCAGAGCATCTGCCTGAGAGGTAGTCCCTAAGCAGCGGCCATCAATGCCATAAACAGCAGCGTCGGCCGCAGCCTTACTCAGTTCACGGATACCGTCAATTTCATCAAACACGGCTTCTACGGACGACCCGATGGGTGTGCTTGTGCGGATATATGCACGGAAAGGATTGACTCCCACATTGTTGCCCACTTGCACGAAATTTCCGTTGCTATAACCATAATAAATCATATCATTGGTTGACGACAATACCTGACGCGCCATAGTACCCACAAACGTCACACCATCGACATCCAATTCCAGATTGCCGGTCTTAACGACACTCTTGTTCCCAAGCGAGGCGAACGGCGTACCGTTTGCCATTACCACATAAGGATGATTGGCCTCCATGGCATCTACTTGATTGAAATGGAAACGCCCGTCAGCCAGAATTTTGTCAAACTCATAGGCTTTAGCACCCAATTTCTCCAACTCTGCGGCCGTCACGGCGAAAGGCAGGCAAACCGTCACTTTTTTACCTTCGGTAAACACCCTGTCGTAATCTACTGCCACCGCATCGAAATTGGAAGGAGCAAAGAAGTCGTAGGCCCCATCCGTGAGTACCAGATGAGGGCATTGGCCATTGACCAGCACATTGCATGGCAGCAGTGCGGCCTCTTGTCCGTCAGTAGCCGTGACCAGTGCATTCTTGTTGACACCACGCTCGTAGAAGCTGAAACTTGAGGCTCCTGAGACATCGGCATTGGTCTGGGTGACAGCTGTAGTTGCTATAGTGCGATAGTTGCTCTGCGTATCAGCATTACGGACGATGGTGACAGCTCCTACCTGCCAAGTAGCAGCATCTGAAGAGAGATTAATCTGCAAAACACCATCCTCGGACAAGGAATAAGTTGTCTGCACTTTCTGCCATCCATTGTTTTGGCCTGTTAACACACGCTCCACCACTCCGTCAGCAGTCACTGTCGAGGGAGAGTCGCTGTCGGTTCCTGTGACTTCAACGGCTGCCGTTGAAGGATTCCCCTCACCCATCTCACCTACGCTAAGAGTCACAGACTTGTCGGCACTACCCCGTACGATAGCCTGCACGGTATAGTTGCCGGCAGGATAATAAACAGGTAATGACATGGTGGTAGAACTGTTGCCCTGAGCCAGTGAAGAGGAGGCACCGTTCCAATTAACGCCCTCTACCTGAGTGGCATTATCCAAGGCCACTGGGTTGAAATAAAGTCTGGCTTCAGAGGCGATGCCATTCTGATCATAATAGGCGCCATTGATGAAACCAAGGGTGCTGGTCTGGCCGCCACTATTATTATTGAAAATGACACTGTTGGGTACGCCATCACCCCAATTCTTGGAGATGCTCCATCTATAGATATCATTGCCGGTACTTGAGGTGCCAACCTTGGTCATCGCTTGTCCAGGCCAGCTTCCACCTGTATAGTTTTTATCTTCTACATCATAATATCTTGTAGACCAAGCCCATGCCCTATTCCATCCCGAAGGAGCATCGAAATAGGCATAGATGCGGTTGGTGACCGCATCTCCCCGGTAAAGTGGAGTGTAGTCGGCATATTTGTTCTCCCCTTTGTAGTAACAGAGATAAATATCATCCGTAATTCCCTCAATGTTAGGTGTTTGACCATCACCACCAAACGTAACGATGGCATTGATAGAGGAGGCTGTGAAAGTTTTCTTAAACCATGATGTACCATCAGCCAATGTTACCGTTTCCGAGGGGAGTTGATAACCTGGCCAACCACCATTGAAATTATTGCCGCCATTCCATACATATAAATTAGGAATACCCTGACCATTGTCTTTCACATAAACTGTGATATCATGAGCGCTCTCCCCTTCAATGGCATTATAGGTATCCTCATCATACACACCATCCCAAAGATAGAAAGCGAAATTATCACCACTCTGTATGAGGGTATGGTCATCGGTATCGATATTCTGATTGAGAAGATTTCCAAGCGTACAGATGACGGAACCTTTAGTGCCAGTCACCTTGATATAGTAGCCTATGGTAGCGTTATTTTGGTCTTTCACTTCATATTGATAAGTGATAGGACTCTGGTTGGTAATTCCGGCAGCCTCACGTGCAGCAATCATTTTCTTCAATTCTGGCTTATATTGCTTCCAATGGGGAAGGAAGATACAAGGTGTGCCAGGCATGGCGAGGATGAAAGCATTGGCAGCCAGCACATTGTTG